>JAJYMR010000044.1 GCA_021786815.1 Deltaproteobacteria bacterium | reverse complement strand
GCGCGGAACCAGGTTGCCGTAGGCCGGGTACATTTCCTCGAGGAAGTACCACGGCTTGCCGTCGCGATAGGTCCACACCCGTCCGCCCTCGCCGCGGATCGATTCCGAAATCAGCCGGTTCTTGTCCTCGCCCGGCACTGCCGTCGGATGCACCTGGATGAACTCGCCGTTGGCGTAGGTCGCGCCCTGCTGATAGCAGGCGCTCGCTGCGGAACCGGTGTTGACGAGAGACTGGGTCGAGCGGCCGAAGATAAGGCCCGGTCCGCCGGTCGCGATCATCACGCTGTCGGCAGGAAACGCGCGGATTTCGAGCGAACGCGTGTCGATCGCGCAGATGCCCTTGCACTCGCCCGACTCGTCCTGGACGATGCTGAGCATCTCCCACGCTTCGAACTTCCTGACCAGACCGTCGACCTCGTAGCGCCGCACCTGCTCGTCGAGGGCGTACAGGAGCTGCTGTCCGGTGGTCGCGCCGGCGAAGGCGGTGCGATGGTGCTTGGTGCCGCCGAAACGGCGGAAGTCGATCAATCCCTCGGGCGTGCGGTTGAACATCACGCCCATCCGGTCGAACAGGTAGATGATCGCGGGCGCGGCTTCGCACATCCCCTTGACGGGCGGCTGATGCGCCAGGAAGTCGCCGCCGTAGATCGTGTCGTCGAAGTGTATCAAGGGCGAATCGCCTTCGCCCTTGGTGTTGACCGCGCCGTTGATACCGCCCTGCGCGCATACCGAATGCGAGCGCTTGACCGGCACGATCGAGAAGAGGTCAACCTGTTCGCCCTGTTCGGCCAGCTTCATCGCGGTCATCAATCCCGCGAGTCCGCCGCCAACGACTATATGATGTCCCGGCATGATCCTCTCCTACGCAGGTGCGCGGAACGCGAGCAGCGTCGCCACGCTCACGATCGAAAGTACAACGAACAACGCGATACAGGCCCGGTTTACCATCGCCTGCGAGCGCGGTCCCACCGTCAGACCCCAGGTGATCGAGAAGGTGAAGATGCCGTTGCAGAGATGGTAGATGCAGGACACCACGCCCACGATATAAACCGCCAGGATTACTGGGTTCATCATGAAGGCGTGCATGCGCGCGAAATTGGTTTCCATCCCGGTCATGTAGAACCACGCCCGAGTCGTCAGCACGTGGAACAGGATGAACAGGAAGGCAAGCGCGCCCGTAATCCTCTGCAACGTGTACTGCATGTTGCGCGGATACGAATAGACGCCCACGTTCGGCTCCGAGGTGACCGTCACCATCAGGCCGTAGATCCCGTGATAAAGGATCGGTATCCACAGGACGACCGCCTCGATCAGCATCTCGAGCGGCAACGTGCGCGTGAACTCGGTTTCCTTCCACCACACCGCGCCGCCTCGCAGCACGTAGGAATTCTCGAACAGGTGGAAGAACAAAAAACCGCCGATCGGGATAATCCCGCTCAGCGAGTGGATGCGCCGCAGCAGCCAGTGACGCTCGTCCGCAGCCGTCATCCGCGGCGCCGCGATCGCGGCCGCATACTCGTCTGCCATAGCTTGTTCCCAGCCTCTCGGGTTCGGTTCTAAGCCGCGAGAACCTTGTCCATCGCCTCGACCAGTTCGCGCACATGAGCGACCGAGCTGGCAAAAGCCTTCTTTTCCGCCTCGGTGAGCGCGATCTCGACGATCCGCTCCACCCCTCCCGCGCCGACTATCACCGGCACGCCCGCATAAAGCCCCTGCACTCCGTACTCGCCTTCGAGATAGGCCGCGCACGGCATCATTTCCTTGCGGTCGCGCAGGTACGCCTCGACCATCTTATACGCCGCCGCTCCGGCCGCGTAATACGACGACGTCTTCATCAGGTTGACGATCTCGCCGCCGCCCTGACGAGTCCTGCTCTCTATCTCGTCCAGGCGCCTGGCCGTGACATACCGTTCGATCGGAACGCCGCCCACCGTCGTATAGCTGCGCACCGGAACCATGTCGTCGCCGTGCCCGCCGAGCACCATCGCCTGCACGCTCTGGACCGACACGCCAAGCTCCATCGCAAGGAAGGTCCGATAGCGCGCCGAATCGAGCACTCCTGCCTGGCCCGCGACCCGGCCCTTCGGAAACCCGGTGACCCGCTTCATCTGCGTCACCATCGCGTCGAGCGGATTCGTGACCACGATCACGAAGGCGTTCGGAGCGTGATTCTTTATAGCCACGCCGACGTCGTTCATCACCTTCGCGTTGATCTTGAGCAGATCGTCGCGGCTCATCCCGGGCTTGCGCGGGGAGCCGGAAGTGACCACGCAGCAGTCGGCGCCTTCGATAGCGCGGATGTCCGTGCTGCCGGTCACGTTGGCGTCCACGCCCAGCACCGGCGCCGACTCCAGCATGTCGAGGGCCTTGCCCTGCGGAAGGCCGTCGATGATGTCGTACAGGGCGATGTCGCCGAGGCCGCCTAGAAAACACAGGTGCGCGCAGGTCGCACCCACATTACCCGAACCGATAAACGCGATCTTTTTTCTTGCCACAGTAACTCTCCGCACTTCAGGATCGTGGCGATTCTGAAGCCTAGCTTATAATGGAAAGCCAGCTAATCAGGCAATCTTAATCGCCCGGGATCCCCCGGACGGCGCCCCTCGTCATCCGGCGTGCTCTAAATAGCAGCGATTTTCCGCGATGTGAAGTTCGCCGCATCTTTCTCCTTGCCGGATGGCCCCGCGCACAGAAAAACCGCGAAAAACACGCGTCGGCGCGCGAAAGGCATCACGAGTAGCGCAGCCATTTTGCGATTTCTCCAATCCGAACCCGTTTGCCGTACATCAATATTCCGACCCGGTAAATCCGTCCGCAAAGGCGAAGCGCAAGCCAGATGGTCGCCGCAAGAAGCGCGATCGAAAGGCCAATCTGCCACGGCGGCGGATTGCCCGACACGATTCTTGTGTACATCACGAGCGGCGAGCAGAACGGCACCATCGACGCCGCGACCACAAGCGGTCCGTCAGGCGCGCCCAAACCCGGCCCCATCAGGACCGTCGCCGCTATCAGGGGTGAGATGATGACCAGGTTCCACTGCTGCGCGTCCTCCATCGACTCGAAGGCCGCTCCCACCGCCGCAAACATCGCGGCGTACAGCAGGAACCCGAGCGTGTAGAACACCGCAAAGTACACGAACCACGAGGCCGCCAGATGGATCGTGCCAACATGGAGCGCACTCGCCAGCCACGGCGTCACCGCGACCATCATCACCGCCCATACCGCGGCCTGCGTGAGTCCGACCGCGCCAGTACCTATTATTTTGCCGGCCATCAGCTCATTCGAGGTGAGTGAACAGAGCAGCACCTCGACGATCCGCGAGCCCTTCTCCTCCATCACCGACCGCATCACCATCACGCCGTACGAAAGCAGCGTGATAAACAACAGGAACACGAGCCCGAATTCCGCAAGCATCCCGCCCAGCATGTCACCGCTGGCGCCATCGGAGCTCGCGACGTTGACCGTGCGAAACTTGACCGTGGCAAGCATCGAGTCGGCCTCGGCGGCCGGAACACCGCGCCGGATCAAGCGCTCACGCCGGATCGCGTAGGCCACCGCGTCGCGCACAAGGCCCGAACCGATGAAGTCGCTTCGGCTGCCGGTGAAGTACGCAATATCCCCGCGCTCGACGGCGTCGCGGTCGAGCACGACGTAGGCGTTGATCCTTCCCGCGCGCAGTTCGCGGTTGAGAAGCGCGCGCTCGGAGGCCGACGCGTCGGTTTCGACCCGCGCCACGTAAAGGCCGTTGCTCTCGAGCCAAAGCCGCCCGCGCACCGATTCGCCGAATGCCTTGTCGGGCGAAACAATCACGAGGCTTCGCACGTGCGAGGCCTCCGAACTCGACAGCACTGCGGGCAACAGCACTGTCCCGAGCAGGAATGACGGCATCAAAAGCGTCGTCAGTGCGAAGGAGAGCGAGAGCACCCGCTCCAGGTACTCGCGCCTGAACACGAGCCAGGTATTTCTAAGCCCGTGCACCGCCATCGCCTTTCGTCACGGCTTCGATGAAAATGTGCTCGAGCGACGGCTCCATCACCTCGAAGCGCGTGATGCGGCATCGCGCAGCAAGCTCGCGCAGCAGTTCCTGCGAGTCGGCACCCGGCTTGAGCCGCACCTCGGCGTAATTGCCGTAGTCCGCCGACGATTCGACCAGCGGATGCGCGGCAAGCAGCCGTCCATCGCCCTCGTATTCGATCTGAACGAAGCGCTTGCCGTAGCGCGCCTTGATCTCGCGCAGGTTGCCCGTGAGAACCGCGCTTCCGTGATCGAGCAGGCAGATTGCGTCCGAGAGCTTCTCGACCTGCTCCATCCGATGGGTCGAGAACAGGATCGCGCGGCCCGAGTTTTTGAGTTCAAGCAGCACGTCCTTGAGTTGCGCCGCGTTGACCGGGTCGAGCCCGGCGAACGGCTCGTCCATGATCAGCAGGTCGGGCTCATGGAGAAGCGCCGCGATGAATTGCACCTTCTGCTGCATGCCCTTGGAGAACTCCTCGAGCTTGCGCTCCATCCAGTCCCCGAGTCCAAGTCTCTCCGCCCACGCGTTCGCGCGCCGGCGCGCCTCGCGCGCGCCAAGCCCGTTCAGTTCACCGAGAAAGACGAGATTCCCGAGCGCGCTCATCCTGCGGTAAAGCCCGCGCTCCTCGGGCAGATAGCCGATCCGCGCGAGGCTCTGGCGGTCGAACCGCCTGCCGAAAAGCCGCACCTCGCCGCTATCCGGAATCGTTATTCCGACCATCATCCGAAGCGTGCTGGTCTTGCCGGCGCCGTTGGGTCCGAGCAGTCCGAAGATCTGTCCGCGGCCGATCGAAAAGGAAAGATCCCTCACCGCCGCGACGTCGTCGTATGATTTGCTTACGGAAACCAGTTCGACGGCCACGTTCCCGGCCGCGCCGAGCGTGTCTGTCTCCACGGCGTGCGCCGCGTCTTTCAGAGTCGCAGCCAGTCGGGATTCCTCAGTGCGCCCACACCTGCGCGGGACTTTTCGCCCACGGATGCACGTGGACCATCCTGCCGAAAAGCTGCGGATAGAACACACCGGCGGCGGCACATGCCGTCTCGGTGGTTATCGAGCCGCGCGGCCCGAATTTCCTCCAATCGACGGTGCGAAGGTCGGTGCCCCGATGCGGCAGGCAGAGATTGATATGCCGATGCCATCGCGCGACCGATAGCGGCACGCGCCGGTACACCGCCGCAAGCAGCATCGAGAGCGAAAGTATGGCTACGAACCCCGACTTCATCGCTGGTCCCACGTCAAAGCATAAGCCTGTTACGGATGCCGAACCAGCGAACCAAAGGGGATTTAATCATGCCGAGCGAGCCCGCCCGAGCCCCTCCGCGCCGTCCCTCGGCCGGAGTTGACAGGCTGAACGATAAAGTACGATTAGGTATTTGGCCTTTCTCACCCCGGGACGCGCCCGGTTGCCCAAAGGAGGTGCTCGTGCCTGCGATGCGAACTTCTCCGGCCACGCTTTTCGCTCTCGCCGGTGTGCTGCTTCTGACCGGCCTTGCTCGCGCCCAGGTGACACCCGGCGATGTCATCACCCAGGCCAACGCGGCAAAGGTGGCGAGCCTGCTAAGCCCCGGCAATTACCTGCTCGTGCAGCACGGGATGCAGTTGGACATCGTGTCCACCGGGAAACTCGCGTGGCCGCCACCCTACAAGGCCGCGACCGAGAAATATCATGCGCAGGTCGTGCTCGCTCCCGACGGGTCGCTCAAGAACTACACCGCCGGATTGCCCTTTCCGCTGCTCGATCCGAACGATCCCGCGATTGCGACCAAGATAATGTGGAATTTCAGCTTTCGTCCGCTCTACACCGACGACGCGGATCTGCGCTATCCGCAAGTCGCCAGTTATTCGGCGGGCTCGAAGGGCCAGCCGATCAGCTTCTTCACGGTCAAGCACTTCGCCTTTTACAACAACATCGGGCGAATCGAGGTGAAACCCGTTCCGACCGATCCTGACGCGGCCGAAAGCGGCATTCGCTACCGTTTCGGTTTCTTCCCCTTCCTGGAACCGTCCACCCTGCGCGGCTTCGGACTAATCCGTTATCGCCATATCGATCCCAAGCTTGAAGACGACACGTGGGTCTTCAATCCGATGACGCGGCGCTTGAGGCGTGAGTCCGCCGCGGTCCTGACGGACTCGATCGGGATGCTGCCGGGATTCGGCGGCGCCGGCGGAGGAGGATACGGGGGAGCCAGCGGAGCGGGCGGCACCGCGCTGGCGACGACCATCGATCCCGACTCGTACTTCGGCTTCGCCGCCAAGATCGAGGACTTCAAATACAAGTATCTCGGCGAGAAGAACATGCTCGCCTGCGTCAACGCGAAGAACTCGCCCGAGATTGCGTGCGCCTCCGACGGCGGCCTTACGGTATGCCCGGAGAACTGGGAGATGCGCCATCTCTACGTGATCGAAGCGGACGCGAAGCCCGGTACCAACTTCGTGATCCCCAAGCGTATCTTTTATATCGATTCCGAAGGATGGTTCATCACGGCGTCCGACCAGTACGATCGGCAGGGAAAGCTCTGGAAAACCATCGTCGCGTACAACACCTATCGTGACCGCCCGGTGCCCGGCGCGCGGGTCGCGATCTATCCGTACAAGCGGATGTTCCAGCTCGCGCTCGCGGACGTCGATATAACCAGCTACACAAGTTCGGTCGTTTTTATGCCGGGACCGACCGCGCCGGATCGCGAATGTTGGTATATCGACATGGGCGTCGTCGATAACCAGTTCTTCATCCCGCAGCGGTTGCAGAGTTCATATCACTGACCGCGAACGCGCGATAACCAGCTTCGAGAACTATCGTTATTGGCTACCCTTCCCTTTAACCTCGCCCTGCGAAGTCAGGGCGAGGGTGAGCTGCGACTACCCATTGGCGACCGTTCTCATCAGGGCCGCGCGGCACCCGTGCAAAGCGATGCGTTCGCTGAAAGAGCCGCCGCCCTCTCCCGGTCAGCGGGCGAGGGCTCACGCGACACCCCTTCGCAACAGAACGCGACGGAAGGAATCAGAGAACCTATGCCGTCACCCCGGCCCTCTCCCACGTCAAAAATGGAGAAGGGAAAAGCCTTCTGACTAGCGGGCGCGCGGCCAAGGAATGCCGCGACCCTTCTACAGGCCGGTATTGGTATTGGCTACCCTTCCCGGGGCTGGGGGTTAGGTCGCCCGGTGCGACGCGTGCGAGCCGGACGGATTCATTGGTTCGCCGCCCACTCCTTCGCCTTGGCGATCGCGATTCGGATCGCCTTGCCCTCGTCGTAACCCTCTTCGAGCAGCGCGTTGGCGATCTCGATCGCCTTGAGCCGCACTTCCGGCGGCAGATTCCGCATCGAGCGCGGGTAGTAGGTCTCATCCCACGGCATCGGGGGTATTTTCCACGCTCGCCGTAATAGTGGGAAGCGAGTGGTCAGAGTCGCGCAGAGCGATTGCGCGGGGCGACCGAATGATCCGCGGAACGGGAGTCCTCACCCTGGTGGGCGCTGATATCCGCCCGCTACCTCTTCGACCATCTTGGCCACTGCGAGCACGGTTTCCTCGTCGAACGGGCGCCCGTTCACCTGCAAGCCGATCGGCAGTCCCTCGCGATCGAGCCCGATCGGCACTATCAGGCCCGGAACCCCCGCGCAGTTGCCCCACGCCGCCGGCCATCCGGCGAAGACGTATGGAAAACGCTCGCCGTCTATCTCCACTTCCGGGTTATCGTGCGCGAGGGCGGTGGTGCAGAACGTCGGCCCGAGAATTATCGGATAGCGCTCCATGAACTCGGCGAGCCGCACACGCCATACGTCGCGCGTGAATGAAATCTTGAAGAAGTCCGCTGCCGATTTGGATTCGCCGCGGACGAGCACGTCGCGCAACCGCTGGCGCGATTGCTTGAGCGCCTCGCCGAACACCTCGAACGTCATCTGGTTTCCGTCGGCGCCGGAATATTCCCACCACAGCCGCTCGCCGTCGTCGATCGGCGGATGGACGTCTTCGACGACCATCCCGGCTTTCTGGAGCGCACGGCCGGCGCGCTCGATTGCGTCGCGGATATCGGGCGCCACGGGAACGTCGCATCCCGAGGTGAAGATTGCGCATCGAATCCTGCGCACGTCCACCTGCTCGGGATGGGCCTCACGCGTCGGCACCGTGTAGGGAGTGCTCGGATGCGGTCCGCGGATGATGTTGTAGGCGAGCGTCAGGTCATCGACGTAGCGCGCCATCGGGCCAATCGTCGCCATGTGAGCGAGCGGCGGCGGCCCCGCAGGCGCGGGCGCCATATGCCCTGTGCCGGGAATCGTGCCCCAACTCGGCTTGAGGCCGACGATCCCGCAGAAATGCGCCGGAACGCGGATCGAGCCCCGGTAATCCGAGCCGATTCCCAGCGGCGACATCCCGGCGGCTATCGCCGCGCCCTCGCCGCCCGACGATCCGCCCGGTACCCGGTCGAGATTCCATGGATTGTTGGTCCGCCCGAAGACGGGATTATCGCAGTCGTAATCCATCGTCATCTCGGGCGTGTTGGTCTTGCCGATCACGATCGCTCCGGCGGCGCGCAGGCGGGCGACGACCGGCGCGTCGGAGGTTGGGACAAAGTTCTCGAACGCCTTCATGCCCCAGGTGGAGCGGATACCCTCGGTGATGACCGAGTCCTTGATGGTAACCGGCAGGCCTTCGAGCGCGCGCGCCTCACCCTTGCGTGCGAGCCGCCTGTCGGCCTCGCGCGCCTCGGATGTGGCGCGCTCTTCAGCGAGCGTGACGACGGCGTTGAGCCGCCGATTGCCGGATTTGATCCGCTCCAGGAATGCGCTGACAAGTTCGGTTGACGAAATCTCGCGCGCCTTGAGCATCGCGGCCAACTTGTGCGCCGGAGCGAAAAAGAGATCCTCCGAGAGAGCCATGTGTCACCTCGCGCTCGCAGTCTTCGGGAAGTTGCGTCTTCGAACGATGAGACGGGCGCTCACGCCGTCCGGATACGTCGGCGTCACAAGGTATCAACCGACCGAGCACTCGGCAAATTGGCACACTTTTCCCGGCTCTCCCTTTTCGTCATTCTGAGCGAAGGCTGCCGAAGCGAAGAATCTCAGGCCAATCGAGCTTCGGTGGAACGAGATGCTTCGCTGCGCTCAGCATGACAACCGGGGTCGGCTGCGCGTCTTGGGAAAGCACGCACGGAGCGAATGTCGCCGCGACTCTTCGAGCTACTTGTTATTGGCTACCCCTCCCTTCAGGGAAGGGAGGTAGGACAAGAGGCTGGGCTTTCGTCGCTTCGCGAAGAGTCACCACAAAAGCCGTTCCCCCTTTTCATACAGAGGCCCCCGTTACAGACACACGGTTCTCCTTCCCTTTAGGGAAG
>JAJYMR010000155.1 GCA_021786815.1 Deltaproteobacteria bacterium | reverse complement strand
GGCGGCCCTTGACAGGACCGACACGGGCAAGGAGCAGTAAACGCCGAAATAGCCCGGTAGAACCCCCCGCAACCCGCGGCCCGCCTGAAAAACCCCCTTTCCGCCTGCTATCCACCGCTCGCGCCGGGTTCCAGTTCCGTTCCTTAATGGAGCTTTGATGGGCGAGTCACACTGCCTTAACACAACCCGGCTATGTGTGTTGGTGCTAACCCCACAATCAGGTGGTAGGGAGGTGTTAGAAAATGCTCCGCAACACATCAGCCAAAGGCCGGCAGGGTTTGAAGAAGCTCGCCCTGCTCACCCTGTGCGCAGCCTTAATCGGCGGATGCGCGGCGACGTCAGACCCCGCAGGCAACGCAGCGGCGGATCCGCAGGGCAGTTCGGCTGCGGCCAAGGTAGCCCGTCAGGATCCCCCGCCCAAGGTTCAAAACTGCGCCATCGTAACGCTCTCGACGCCCGTGCTCTATGCGTGCAACGGCAAGGTCTATACCGAATATCAGCTGCAACATCTCAGAGAGAAAGCAGAGCAGGTCTCCTCTAAACAGTAGGACCGTCTGCTCGGCGTGTAACTGAACTGAGGGCGTGGCTTGGCGCCATGTCCTCTGCAGTCCCGATCGGGTTTTGGTTACGGGAGCCCGACCGTTTGCATCAGTCTATTCCGACTTCGACCAAAGGTTGAGCTAAATGAGACGAGGTAAACTGTTTGCGTTAACCCTTGCGATGCCGTCGCTGCTCGCGGCGGCATTGCTTATGCGGCCCGCAACGGCTAGCGCACAGGCTGCGCCACCGGGCGCGCCAACGGCTTCCGTAACCTCTGCGGCGCCGTCGGGAGTCGAACTGTGGACCGATCCCTCCACCGGCCAGGTCTTCACGAAGCCCGGCCCGGGCCGCGTGCCGCTTAGACTGCCGCTCGCGACCCAGCAGGGCCAACAGGCTCTGCAAACCCAACTGCAGGAACAGAAGCAGCAAACGGCGCAACTGCAGAAGAAGGTCGAACAGATCACGCCCGCCTGGGAGGATTACGTCTCCAGCTTCAAGGACAAGGTCACTTTGGGCGCCCAGTTCTGGGGTGACTACGCCATGTACACCCACACCTCGTGGGCACCGCAGCTCCTCACCCAGGTCAATCCGCCAGGCCCGGGCAACAATATGTACAATTCTTTCGACATCACCCGTGCCTACATAAACCTGTTCTGGAACCCGACGCCGGACTGGACGCTGCGAATCACGCCGAACATTTATCGCGCCCTCGGAGCCACGGCCAACCAGGGGTATGGCCGAACCAGCGGGCTTGGCAGCGATCTCACCGGCGACCTCAATTACCGCGTCAAGTACGCGTACGTGCAGTGGAACACGCCGTTCGAGCAGCTCGGAATCGACGCAATGAAAGACGACAAGGTCGTGCTTGGCCAGCAGCCGCAGCCGCTCACGGCCTGGGAAGAAGACCTGTACGGCTACCGCTTCGTCAACCTGACGACCTGGAACATGAGCATGGCCTCAACCTTCCCCGGCGTCAGCGTACAGGGTCCGATCAAGTGGGGCTCCGAGAATCTGCAGTATATCGACTACAATATCGGCGCCTTCAACAACGCGAGCTTCCATGCACTCGAAGCAACCAACACCAAGGAAGTGATGGGACGCGTTTCGGTGTACCCGTTCGGCGCGCGATGGCGCTTCGACGGGCTCGGGCTCACCTCTTTCTATGACTACGGATATGGCAACGTCACGCCCGACGCGGCGCAGTTGAGCACGCCTTACAAAGGCTCAAACGCCATGATCGAGCGCCTGGCCGAAATGATTCACTACAGCACTGACACATGGGGCGTCGCCTTCGAATATGACTGGGGCCGCAACGCATGGAGTCCGGGCAACCAGTTCTCCGGTTCGGGTCCCGCGGCGCTCTTCGGCATTGTGCCCACTGGCATGCCGGCAGCGTACAATATCGGTCAGGAAGCCTATGCGAACCTCGCCAACGCTTTGCTGAACAATGGGCGCAGCTATCAGCAGGGTTTCAACCTGTTCGGCCACTATCACATTCCGGATAGCAAGTTCACCCTCTTCGGATGGCTTGAAGAGTGGAATCCGAACACGCAGGTGAAGAACGACCCGTTCGACTATCAGCGCTTTACCGCCGGTATCGCTTATCAGTACAACGAGTACCTGCGCTTCGCGCTCGACGAGCAGGCGGTCCTCTACTACCACAGCCAGCAGAACTTCCCCGTATCCTACGCGAAGACTTTCAACTGGCAGGCTCCGCACGGCTTCACCGGGAACACCATCAACAACGTCGTGATCCCCGACATGCATGTTACGATGATCAATGTGGAGTACGCGTTCTGAGTCTCTGCCGCACAGGGTGCGCCATCAACCTCAAATAGTGGAGAACGAGATGATTATCGTCAGGGCAAGAAGAGCACGCGTGACACGCGCAGGCGTCGGTGCCCCTGCGGCATCCGTTGGCCGTGTCGCAAAGCACGTCGCAGCCGCGGCGGCATTCGCGGTCGCGGTCGGGCTGGCCGTGTGTGTCGCGCCGACAAGCAGCCGCGCGCAGTCGCCCGAAGCGACACCCAGCGCAACCGAGACGCCGGGTGTCTCCCAATGGATCGGCAAGACCAGCGGTGAGGTCAGGGCTAAGCTCGGTCCGCCGACGACGGCGGAGTATCTCCAGGAGACCGGAGGCTACCTGCTGATCTACGCGCATCCGGGCGAACCGCACTATGTGTTCGAGACCGGGCCGGACGGCAGAGTCAAACGGGCCACCGTCACACGCTAGAACCATTACGTCCCCGTCGCGCCCTCAACCATGATGGCGCGGCGGGGACGCTGGCTGAAAATCCGCACCGCTCATCGCCTTCGATTTCCCCCTCGCCAGAACACGTAAACTCCCTCAGATTCACTGGCCATCGCCAAGGCGCCGTCCGGCGATGGAGCGGTCATCCGGCGAAACCGCTACACTCTTGTGTGATGGGCTGACATTCGGAAGGAGACGACGCACAAAATGAAAGCCGTGAGCCTTTCGTTCCGGGCCACGCAGCAGCGCGTCCCGCTACTCAGCCTGGTTTCGATGCTCGCTGCGGTTGTGGCGCTCAACGGCTGCGCCACGCGCGCCAGTCAGGCAGCCGGACAAGTCACACCGCCCGTTTCAGAATCGCAACGCGCTCCGGGGCCAGCGCTTTCGGCCGACAAGCAGGATTTGCTGCGGCGGCTCAGGGAAGCTGAGCATGCCGACAGGATGAACTCCACAAGCTGGAGCGACACCAACGTAACCTTGGGGACCGCCTATGCCATCAAGGCCCGCGAAGTCCGCCACGTCATCGGGCGTATCGAGCGCGGCGAGCCGGTTTCCCAGCGAGAGATCAAACGTGCTCTGGACAACAGTACGCCCCATCAACTCGGCGGATATCCGTAAGGACAAAACGCATTGAGACGCGGTGGGCCGGCGATGCGCCGGCGAGTCCTTGCGCAATCGCGCAGGCAAAAGCGATGCGCCGTTGGCCGAATCCGCGGATTCGTTGGCGCCATGGTCGCCGCAATGGCGCTCGCGTCGCTCTGCGCGTGCTCGACGTCCCGGCCATATTCGTATCCCCCGCCGCCGGGGCTGTCTGCCAGGCGAGTGCAACTGATAAAGCGGCTTCAAAGGGCCGAAGAGCACGACCGGGGAAATTCGCACGCCTGGAACTGGAGCAATCCGATGCTGGACGCCCTGTACAGGCAGAAGGCCGAGGAAGTGCAGGCGGTCATCCTGCGTCTTGAGGCCGGAGAAGACGTCCCGCCGTCCGATATCAAGCACGCGCTCGACAACTCGGAGGCGCGACAACTCGGCGGCTATTGATCAGGCGCTGACGTTGACTTCGAGTTTGCAAGCTAGCCGATGTTAGTGCGATTCTCCCGAATTCGACATGGAGATCTCACTCTGTTCGGCAGCTATAGCTGTTGTTCATCGGATCGCAAGACCCATTTTGCTGGTTAGCGCCGCGCTTACGATCTGCTCTTGCGTACGCGTAGTCACGAACCCGGGTCGGAACATACCACTCTCGCCGTATCCCGTTGTCTTTACTCCGGGACAGATAAAGAGTCTCGAACAAATCGCGAAGCAGTCACGCGAGGTTGAAGTTGCATGGAAGAAATATTACGAACATCCCAATCTCGGCACTCTGAAGGACCGCTATCACGCGTGGGTTGACCTTCCGCCGATACCACCTCCGCCCGAATGTATGAAGAAGGGTTCCGAGACCAAATTCGCGTGCATCCGGTACGCTGCGGGACTTGAAAATCTGCCTTACAACTACTCGTACTTTAGCGAAACCGCGTACCCGGAGCCTTGGGCGGTCATCCACTCCGAACCATGAAGCCGCCGCAGGAATCGCGGCGGGGCACGCCGCGATTCCTTGAGCATCGATGCGCGACGGCCGCGCGAAGTTCGCTTAGCGCCTGCGCAGTTGAAAGAATCCAGCGTCAGAGCTTCGCGATTACCTCGTTCGCAATCTTCTCCAGACCGCGCGTGAGCGCGTCGGTGTCGTAGCCGGGCGGCGGAATCACGACGCGCGAGATGCCCACGTCCTGAAGCGCCTTCATCGAATCGAGCTTCGCCCGTCCCATGCACGAAAGCTCGATTCGATCCGGATTGCGGCCGGCTTTTTCGGCCTCGGAGCGCATCAGCGAGAACAGTTCCCTCAGTTTTCCCGGATCGCCGAGCGCCGGAAAAAATCCGTCGCCGAGGCGTCCTGCGCGCCGCGCTGCGGCCGTGGAATGACCGCCGACAACAATCGGCACGCCGTCCTTCTGCACCGGCTTCGGAAAGCTCTTCACTCCGGTGAAATCGAAATGCTTGCCGTGAAACGAGGCCGACGTCTCGCGCCACAACGCACGCATCGCGCCTATCGCTTCGTCGGTTCGCGCGCCGCGCGCATGGAAATCGAGCCCGAGCGCGTCGAATTCCTCCTTGAGCCATCCGCTTCCGATACCGAGAATCGCCCGCCCCTTCGAAAGCACGTCGAGCGTCGCCATCTCCTTGGCCAGGTAAAGCGGATGGCGCTGTGGAAGGATTATCACTCCGGTTCCGAGCCTGAGCGTCCTGGTGACCGCGGCCGCGTAAGACAGCGGGAGCAGCGGGTCGAGAATCGCAACGTCCTCTCCGCCGGGGATTTTGCCGGTCGCCGAGTACGGGTATGGGCTTTGATAGTTTGCCGGGATAACAACGTGCTCGACCGACCAGAGCGACTCGAATCCGCATCGCTCGGCCGTGACGGCGAGATGCGCAAGCAGGTCGGGAGAACTGAACGGCCCCGAATTGACGAACATCAGACCGAGCTTCATCGATGAGCCTCGCAACAGGTGAATTTCGCGCGCAATCTAGCCTGAGCGCGCGTGCAATGAAAAGCTTTTCGCGCCGACCGGGTTGGAATCGCGCCGCCTTGGCAAGCGCCTGCGTCCCCAGGGCCTTCGCTCAAAGCCCGTAGGCCATGTCCGCGTAGAGTTCCGCCGCGACTTCCTGCATCATCCTCTGATTCGCGAACGCGCCCTGTGTCGCCGCGACCTGCATGTCGGTCATGTGCAACAGGTCGGAGCCGCGAAGGTTTTGCTGCAGAAATTGCGGAGAAGTCGGAACAATCGCCTGGGCCACGGCCGGCGCCTGAGCGGAGTTGCTTATTCCGTCACTATGCCACAGCACTTTCTTCGTGCGCCTGTCGGTCAGAGTTGCCGCTATCGTTATCGTATTCTGATATATCAACGGCTCGTACGCGCCGTTGAACGTGGTTGCCGCCCCGCCGACAAACACGACCTCCCCGGTGAGCACCAGATCGGCACTCGACTCATCGTCGACCACGGCCAGCCTGCCGCGCGACGAGATGGCGTCTTTCACGTATTGCAGAAACTGATCGTTGATTCCTTGCACGCGCGTGAGATTCGCGAAGCGGGCCACGTAAATCGTTTTGTCGCGGCTGGGCAGATTACCGCCATTGTCGGCAAAATGCAGGGCGCATCCGGCCAGGAGCATGCTCGCGGCGACGACCGCGATAAAAGCCGCGACACCGAGACGCGAGCCTGGTGGTTTGCGCAACAACATACGCGTGCTTGCCATACTGCACCTCGATGCGCCTGTCGGCTCACTGCGCCGGAACAGGCGCCCGCGTAGGCAACAAGCCCATGATCTGGAATGGATTGGAGCCGAATGGCGAACCGCCAATCGAGCCCAGTCCGCCCAACGTGATTTGAAATGTGAAACTGGTATCCCTCGGATAGTAACTCTGGTTCATCGCGAAATCGAACAACCAGCAGTTGCACGGCGATTTAATCCGCACTCCAAGCACGTCCGCGATAAGACGCGAAGTGCTGATGTCGTACATCGGCGCGAAATACACTCCCAGGCGCTTGAGAAGTCCCACGTAGGCCTCCATGGAGACAGCGCTGATGGCATTATTCGCCGACACGGGGATCAACGTCGCGTTTGGAGCCGTGTACGTGTACGAGAACTGAAAGAAAGAGCCCTCCAGCGCACGCCCGGTATAAATGCTGGGGGCGAACTGGCCCGGCGGCTGGAAAAGCAGCGAGAATGTCGCGGCGTCCAGCCCCTGTCCGGTCCGAGGGCTCCAATCCACCGTCGCGCCGCCGGACGCAAGCTTGGTTGGAAACAGCCACGCCTGAAGGGCGGCATCGGAGAGATGAGAGCCGTCGGGAGCAACGGCGTACGTGGTGTCGTATGCCTGCTCCAGGGTGAAACGAACCAGCTCCACGGTCGAGTTGCCGCTGGCGTCGGTGAAACTTGGACCCATCATCGCCTGCGCCGTGCGCCCGATGGCGTTGTTTTCGAGCGGACCGTTGGTGCTGCCAAAAATCCTTACGCTGGTGCCGTAATACAGAAGGCTGCGAGGCTCTATCCGGTCAATGCTGTCGAACAGCGGAAATTGACTCTGGTTAATGGTAGGGACGTAGCTGTATTGAGCGAACGGCTGGACCAGCGTCTCGACCTCGCCGATCCCAAGGTGGTCAAAAGGAGTCTTCCCCACCAGCGCGCTGCGAATTCCGAAATTGGCGTCGGGTATCACGCGCCCCATCAAACCGCCCGGGGCCAGCCGTCCGAGCTTGAGGCCGTTGTTGTACGTAAGACCCTGCGTTCCGACCGGTATAACGGTTATCTGGTGCCCGGAGACGTCGTAGGTCGCCGCGTTCACTCCGACCGTGGCCCATCCGTCGAGATAGCGGCTCCACGCCCACGGCACTGTGACGTTCGGGTTGACATCGAAGCGCAGCCCGTCCACGCCAAGTTGCCGATAGTAGTCGATTGCAGACGTGTTGTAATCAAGATACGCCTTGCCGCCGAGCAGGCTCTGATACCCGGTCCATGCGATGCTCGGCAGTGTCTGCAGCGCAAATGCCTGGCGCTGGATGAGATCCTGGTTCCAGATTCCCTGCAACTGCACGTAACTGCTGGGCAGTTCGTCGATCAGGCCGAAGTTGGACACCGCGTCGCGCGTCGTCTGCCACAGTCCGCTGTTCCATCCGTACCCGGGAGACAGCGCCACCTGGGGAATCTCGCGGAAGAACAGGCTATCGCTGCTGGAAGCAAGGTTGCCGTACGCGAACAAGTTCGGAGTGAGGTGCTCCTGCATGACGCCCACCAGGCCCCAGCGCTCGATCGGGATCGTGGGATCGGCAATCTGCGGATCTATCAGGTCGCTCAGGCGATTTTGCTCGGACCGGATACTTTCGTTGAAGTAGTTGCCCGTCACCGCGATGTAGTCCGCCGGTCCGTTCGTCAGACGATATTCCAGCTGGCCTCCGATGCGGGTCGCGGACTCAAAGTCAAACTGTCCGGTTACATCCTGGCTCTTGCTGATGTCCAGAAAGTACGGCTGACGGAATTCGAAGCCGTTCAGAGTCGATTCGCCGACCTGGGGAGTGAGAAAGCCGCTGTGCCGCTCGCTGTTGGTGTCGAACTCCGCGAACGGGATCGGCACGACAGGATATCCGAGAATGTCGAAAGCGGCGCCCTGCGCCTTCGCCATCCCTTCAAGCTGCACATCAAGGTGCTTCGCGCTGATGCCCCAGTCGGGCGTCGATGAACCGCACGAGCAGGTGGTCAACGAAGCGTCCGTTGCAACGTATCTTTGGCCGGGAAGCTTCTGAAGCTTTTTTCCGCTCAGCCGATAGTGCGAAAGTGCATAGACGCTGCCGTTGTCCAAGGTGGCCGTTTCCTTGTGCAAATTGAAGCGCGCCGCCTTTCCCTGAACGTCGCCGGTGGGGTCGGTGAGACGAACATGACCAACAGCGCGCCCAAGGTATCCGTCCTGGATGGAAATCTTGTCAGCTTTGATACTGGTTGAACCCTGAACCACGCGCGCCGCGCCAGACAGTGTGTAGGTGTGGGTTTTCACGTCGTAGGTTAAGACGTGCGCCTGAAGCAGCGTCGGAACCGCGCCCTGCTGCCGCTCCCGGCGGGCAGACTGGAGTTGTTGTCCGATAACCTCCTGTTGGGTTGGAAGCCTGGGCCTTCGCCCGGATGCGGCATATGCGGCGGCCGCACAAAGCAAAACGCTCAGCGCGAAAATGACGCTTGAGGTGAGCTTCGCCGCTCGAAGCAGGGCCGAGCTTCGAGACAGCGAGCCGTCAGTCCCGGGACGCAGCATCGAAGCCAGGTTCCTTACCATGCCGGTAGCCGGCGTTGCGCCCCTGCGCCCTGTTTGCGGCAGGTTTCGATGAAGTGCCTGGCTTCCTCATCCTCATTTTTGTTCGTGAACCGACGCGGAGCGACAGGCCTGGCGCGCCCAGCGGGGGTTCCTGGTGTAATCAAGCCCTTTCCTCAACAGTCAGATATGGAAGGAGAAGTATCTTGCCACGCCTCGGCGTGCAGTGGGAATGGCCACCCGAGTTTCTTAAACAGCCATTTGAGCGTGTCGGCTCTCGAACCTCAAGTGCCTTGTGCAAAGACGCCGGGCACCCGCCGGAGATTCACTTGCATCAGAATCGAGAGCGCTTCTGTTCGATAAAAGCTTAAGTGGCCACGGAATTTTCGCACAACAATCCAATGTGCCCGTGCCTGCAATGAAAAGCTCAATGGGCTGCAATGTTGGCAGCGCTTGTCCCGGGAAGCGCGCCGGGCTAGTTAGAAGCTTCATGGACCTCGGAAAAGTTGGAATCTGGTTTTTTCTGGACGCTATGACCGCGCCGGAGACGGCCAAGCTTGCGCAAGGGATCGAAAGCCTCGGATACCGCGCGCTTTGGATTCCCGAGGCGGTCGGCCGCGAGCCGTTCGCCCATGCCGCCTATCTGCTGGCGAATACGCAGCATCTCAATCTCGCCACCGGCATCGCGAATATCTGGGCGCGCGACGCAATCACGATGGCGGCGGCGGCGAAGACCGTCGCC
>JAJYMR010000150.1 GCA_021786815.1 Deltaproteobacteria bacterium | reverse complement strand
CTGCCGGAAAAGCCCGCGACTCATCCCTCCACTGAAAGACATTGAAGAGCGGTGCAACGGACCTCGGGGATTCCAAATGAGGATGCTCGCCCTGGCTGCTGTCGTTATCGTCGGATGCGCAACCAGGACGACCCTGAGTTCCGGCTCGAACCACGACCATCTCGAGCACGAGAGCCGCAAAATCGACCGGAGCGAGCAGGCGTGCATCCACAACGCCTCGACCTGGAGCAATCAGCAAATCGCGCGGATAACCGACGCTCCCGGTCCTTCCCGCGACCGTCAGATGCGGAAGCTCGCGGACGAGCGGGCGCGGATGGTCTCCCAGTGTCAGGCAATCGCGAACCGGAAAAGAGAAGCACTGTCTTCAGACGAGCGCGCGGCGTATCGGCGTCGCGCACAGGAGGAGCGCAACCGAGCTTCGCTGATGACGATTCTGACGACTTCAGGCCCCCGCTGAAGCGTTTGGAGAGGAACGTCGCGAGCCGCTGGCGGCGGCCAGTCAAGATCTGGCTCCTCCGATTGTGCCGCCAGCCAGAGCGGTTACTGGGAAGAAGGCTTCGGCGGACATCTCGCAAATCCCGAGTCGGCTTTCGATGGCGATTACGCTTCAAACGAGCCGTCTGGTTGCCTGTATGCCCACCTTCATTTTCGTTCTATGTTCGTCTGTTAATTTTCCGCGAAGGGCTTGATCTCCAGTGAGCGGAAGCGGATTCTGCATTAGCACTCAAACAGCTAGAGTGCCAATTGACACTGCTCGTTTCGTGGTTAATTCTTAGCCGCGGTCCGAAAGGGCCCCATCACCAAGCGAACAGGAAATCTGTAAGGAGGTAACTGGTCACCCATGAAGATCAGACCGTTGGGCGATCGCATTCTGATCAGGCGCATCAAGGAAGAGGAAAAGACCAAGGGAGGGATCATCATCCCTGACGCCGCCAAGGAAAAGCCCCAGGAGGGCAAAGTGGTGGCGGTTGGCAAAGGCAAGGTCACCGAGGACGGCAAGCTTGTCGCGCCGGAAGTGAAAGCCGGCGACAGAGTGCTCTTCGGCAAGTACTCCGGCAGCGAGATCAAGCTCGACGGCGAGGAGCATCTCATCCTGCGCGAGGATGACATCCTGGGCGTGCTCGAATAGCCCGGTCATCCGGCTCTTCGCAAGAAAAATCAGACGAGTTAGGAGAAGACCATGCCTGCGAAAGTGGTTCGTTTTTCACAGGAGGCCCGGGAGAAAATCCTAAGGGGCGTGAACGTTCTGGCCGACGCCGTTACCGTTACGCTGGGGCCCAAGGGGCGCAACGTCGTGCTCGAAAAGAGCTTCGGCGCTCCGACCGTCACCAAGGACGGCGTCACCGTCGCCAAAGAGATCGAACTCGAAGACAAGTTCGAAAACATGGGCGCCCAGATGGTGAAGGAGGTCGCTTCCAAGACCTCCGATGTCGCCGGTGACGGCACCACCACCGCGACCGTGCTCGCCCGCGCGATTTACACCGAAGGCATCAAGATGGTCGCCGCCGGGCACGACCCGATGTCGCTCAAGCGCGGAATCGATCGCGCGGTCGAGAACGTGGTGGGCGAACTCAGGAGCCTGTCCAAGCCGACCAAGGATCGCAAGGAAATTGCCCAGGTCGGCACCATCTCCGCCAACAACGATTCCACCATCGGCGACATCATCGCCGAGGCGATGGAGAAGGTTGGCAAGGAAGGCGTGATCACGGTCGAGGAGGCCAAGGGCCTCGAGACCACGCTCGAGGTCGTCGAAGGCATGCAGTTCGACCGCGGCTACCTCTCGCCGTACTTCGTGACCGATCCCGAGCGGATGGAGTGCCGGCTCGACGACGCTTATATCCTGATCCACGAGAAGAAGATCTCCTCGATGAAGGATCTGCTGCCGGTTCTCGAGGCCATCGCCAAGTCCGGCAAGCCGCTCCTGCTCATCGCCGAGGATATCGAGGGCGAAGCGCTCGCCACGCTGGTCGTCAACCGCGTGCGCGGCACGCTTCAGTGCTGCGCCGTCAAGGCTCCGGGCTTCGGCGACCGGCGCAAGGCGATGCTCGAGGATATCGCGATCCTCTCCGGCGGCCGGATGATCGCCGAGGAACTCGGCGTCAGGCTTGAGAACGTGACCCTTCAGGATCTCGGCCGCGCCAAGCGGATCGTGGTGGACAAGGACAACACCACCATTATCGACGGAGCCGGCAAGCGCGCCGACATCGAGGGCCGCATCAAGCAGATCCGCGCACAGATCGACGAGACGACCTCCGACTACGACCGCGAGAAGCTGCAGGAGCGGCTCGCCAAGTTGGTCGGCGGCGTGGCCGTCATCCGGGTCGGTGCGGCGACCGAGATCGAGATGAAGGAAAAGAAGGCGCGTGTCGAGGACGCGCTCCATGCGACCCGCGCCGCGGTTGAAGAGGGCGTTGTGCCCGGCGGCGGCGTGGCGCTGCTGCGCTCTTCGGCTGCGCTCGACAACCTGCGCGTCAGCGAAAACGAGAAGGTCGGCGTCAACATCGTGAAGCGCGCGCTCGAGGAACCGTGCCGATGGATCGCGAGCAACGCCGGATGGGAAGGCTCGGTTGTCGTTGACAAGATCAAGAACAACAAGGGCGCCTTCGGCTTCAACGCCGGTACCGAGGAGTTCGAGGACCTGATGAAGGCCGGTATCATCGACCCGACCAAGGTCGTGCGCACCGCGCTTCAGAACGCGGCCTCGGTGGCCAGCCTTCTGCTCACCACCGAGTGCATGGTGGCCGAGAAGCCCGAAGAGAAGTCGGCCACGCCTCCGATGCCCGGTGGCGGCATGATGTAAGCGGCGCCAGTCGGATTGACGGTGCCGTCGCGCTTGAAGTTGAAGCGCGAATAACCGACACACACGAAGCGGCGGCTCAAACGGGCCGCCGCTTCATTTTGGAGCGCGTACGCGCCGGATGCGCGGTTCCCTGCGCCGTTCGCTATCGGACTCGCGTCCGCTTCAAACCTGTCACGCGGTTGCAACAATTTTCGCGGTTGCAACCTTCTCAAGACCGCTCAAGACGTCCTCTCGCGTGAAATCTCGCGCCAGAATCATGCGCTGGAAGTCCGTTGGAGGTTCCTTCCGAGACGGTCCCGCGCAGCCCCTCGTCTCGAGCCTTGCGCGGTCCGCCGGTTCGCAAATCAGTCTGCCTGATGCGCTCGTCCACGCGCTCCGATGATGTGGCGCGGAATAGAATCATTCCGAGACAGTGTCTTGGGATGGATGCTTTGGCGCGCATCGCGAATCCCGGATGTCCTCCTTTGAGACCGGTCGCTTACTTCCGCGAACACTCTTATCGGAACAATCCAATTTACCCAAGCGCTTGCGCCGCCTGGCGAAGGTCACGCCCGACTGGCCTGCCGCTTGCTTCGCAAGTATTGCGGGGGATGTGAGGTTGATTCGGATGGTTACGAAGAGATTTCTGGGGGGCTATGCGGTGGATTGGGTGAGGGGCAGGAGGGATTTTCTGAATGGCAGTACGTGCTTTAATTGCCGAGGGTTCGCGGGCCGTGCGCAACGCGATACGGTTTCATCTCGAATGCGTGGGATGTGACGTGGTCGCCGAGGTGGGAACCGCCGCGCAGGCGATGCAGCTTTTCAGGACCGTGCGGCCCGATGTGGTCACGCTCGGCTCGGAGCTTTCTGGAGCGGACGGTATCAGCCCGCTCTCGCTAGTTCGCGACATCCGCGGGGAAACGCCCGATACAACAATCGTCGTCCTGAGCGCCAGCGAAGGTCAGACCGCGCCGGCCGAGGAGGACTTTCTGCGTGAGGGCGCCCGCGATTGCATCGTGGGCCCCCTTGGCAGCGGCACCTTCGAGTTTCTGTGGCGAAGGCTGTCGGCCATCTATCCGGAACTCAAGGACCAGGGATTCGGCGCGATAATCTCGAACCCGTTTCAGCAGGGACGCGGCCAGAACCGGCCGATGGCCTGAGCGCCGCATCCGGTTGCGCGTTCGCCTGACGAAACCCGAAGGCGTGCCGTTACGAGTATATCGGCACGCGCTCGATTGCGACCGGCCGGCCGGGTGCCAAGTCGGCCACGACCACCCACCCGGCCTCGTCGCTCGAATAGAGCGGTGCGGGAGTGCCGCAGTAAAGCGCGCGTGTCGCGCCTTGCGACACGTCGTTGAAGATGTGAACGTGGCCTAGGGCTATGTAGTCGTAGCCGCTGCGTTCTATCTCGTGCGGTGTTATGGGCGACGAGCGTTCCGTTTCTCCGCCTTCGAGAAAATATCCGTGCGCCATCGCGATGTTCCAGAATCGCGCGTCGGGTTCTGGCACTCCGCCAAGCGGACGATATTCGGGCGAGTGCTCGACCATCGCGCGACCCCATACCCGCGCGTCGAGGTCGTGAAAGTGCAGCGTCCGCCCCTCGTGTTCCAGTATCAACTCGAGATTGCCGGGCAGAACCTCGGGAGCGAGCCTCGCATAGATTGAGCGCTCGTCGTGCGCGTCGTGATTGCCCGGGATCATCACGACCGGCATCTTCGCCCGCGCGATCGTCGTGAACGCGAACGCAAGCCCTTCCTCGCTCACCCGGCTGGAATCGAACAGGTCGCCGACGATAAGCAGCAGGTCCGCCTCGCGGGTGTTCGCCGTCTCGATAACGCTGGTGAAGGCGCGCCGGACCTTGTCGCGCAGCTGTTCACCCCTGCTCCCGGAGCCGAACGTGTCGGTTTCGAGATGCACATCGGAGGTGTGGACAAGGCGAAGCCGTCTTGCAGGTCTTGCGGCCAATATTCATTCTCCCGGGGACTTGCGAGTTGTGCCCGATTGCACCAGCCAACCCGGTTCTAAATACTAAACTTTTCTCGCTCGTTCCATCCTGCTCTAATTCAACACAAGAGAGCGTCTTATTGGAGGCTTTGGCATTTGATTGTCGTAATGAAGGCGCAGGCGACCGAGGAGGAGATCCGGACCGTGGTGCGGATGGTCGAAGAACTCGAATATCACGCCAATGTAATCCGCGGCGTCGAGCGCACCGTGATCGCCTGTGCCGGTGAAGAGCGCGGCCCGCAGCATTCGCTCGCCCATCTGGAGGCGGTCTCCGGTGTCGAGCGCGTAATTCCGGTGCTCAAACCCTACAAGCTCGCCAGCCGCGAGGTGCGCCCCGAAGGCTCCGTCGTTGACGTCGGCGGCGTCAAAATCGGCGGCCGGGCGATAATCGTGATGGCGGGTCCGTGCGCCGTCGAGAGCGCCGAGCAGGTCGAGCAGGCGGCCCTGGCGGTCAAACGCGCCGGAGCTCATCTGCTGCGCGGCGGCGCCTACAAGCCGCGCACGTCTCCGTATTCGTTCCAGGGGATGGAAGCCGAGGGCCTGACCCTGCTCGAGAACGCGGGCAAAAAGGTCGGCCTGCCCGTCGTCACCGAGATAATGGACCCGCACGACATCGACCTGTTCGTCGAGCATGCCGATATGCTCCAGGTCGGCGCGCGCAATGCCCAGAACTTCTCGCTACTGCGCCGCCTGGGCCGTATTCGCAAACCCGTGCTCCTCAAACGCGGGATGTCCACCCGGCTCGAGGAATTCCTGATGGCGGCCGAGTACGTGCTCTCGGAGGGTAATCCCAACGTGGTGCTATGCGAGCGTGGTATCCGCACCTTCGAGACCGCGACCCGCAACACGCTCGACCTGAACGCGGTCCCGATGCTCAAGCAGATGACCCATCTGCCGGTCATCGTCGATCCGAGCCACGGCACGGGCATCTGGTCGCTGGTCAAGCCGATGGCGCTTGCGTCGATCGCCGCCGGTGCCGATGGCCTGCTGATCGAGGTGCATCCGAAACCCGAGCTCGCGCTCTCCGACGGGCCCCAGCAGCTAAGGCCCGACAAGTTCGAGGACCTGATGCGCGCGATTCGGCCCGTGGCCGAAGCAGTCGGACGCACGCTCTGAGCGACGGCTAGCCCGCAGGCGCGCGCCGCACGCGCGGTGAAATCCGGCTCCGTATGTGCAGCCGACGGCGCGCTCATGGTACACTCGGCGCGTAAAGAGTGGATCGCATCCCTGTAAAACCACCCGCGCTCAAGGCCGGCGATACGGTTGGAGTTGTCGCTCCCGCAGCCGCGATCGAGCGCTCTTACCTGGAACGCGGAATCGAAGTCCTGCGCTCGATGGGGTTTCGGGTGCGCGTCTCCGAGCGCGCGCTCAGCCGCGACGGCGTCCTTGCCGGCACCGACGCCGAACGCGCCCGCGAGCTCCAGACGTACTTCGCCGCTCCCGAAATCCGCGCGGTGTTCGCCGCGCGCGGGGGCTATGGATGCGGCCGGCTGCTGCCGATGCTCGATTTCGAGGCGCTCGCGCGAACGCCCAAGCCGTTCGTCGGCTTTTCGGACGCGACGTTCCTGCTCAACGCGCTGGTGGACAAGAGCGGGATGGTCGCGTTTCACGGACCGATGGTTGCGATGGATTTCGCGCGCGGTCTGGGGCGGCGCGGCTTAGAGCACATGCGAAAGCTGCTGACCGGCGAACTGCGCAGCTTCGAACTCGCCGCGCGCGACGCGGTCCATCCCGGCTCGGCCGAGGGATTGCTCGTCGGCGGATGCCTTTCGGTCGTGGTCGCGACGCTCGGCACGCCGTGGGCGCCTTCGTTCGACGGGCGAATCCTGTTCCTTGAGGACACGGGCGAGAAGGCGTACCGGATCGATCGGATGCTCGTGCAACTGAGGCAATCGGGCGCGCTTGCGCGATGCGCCGGTATCGTCTTCGGCGCGATCCGGCCGATCGAGGGCGACGAGGGCGAGGCGCGGCTTATCATGCGCTTTATCGCGGAGCAGACCGATGGGCTCGGATGCCCGGTTCTGTTCGGTATCGAGGCCGGTCACGGAACCGAAAACCTGACTCTGCCGTTCGGGCTCAAGGTCGGGCTCGACGCGTCGTCGCGCCGGCTCATAGTCGCGGAGTCCGCGGTGAGCTGAGCGGCCGGAGGTGGAGACGGTTGGGATGGCGTGACGTAGAGGAGGCTTTCGCGCAGGCGATTGAGCGGCAGGTGTTCCCCGGCGCCACGATCGTCGTGCGCAAAGGCCGCGACGTCGTCTTCGAGGGCGCCTTCGGCTATCGCGTGCTCGTGCCGGAACGGGCGCCGATGCAGATCGACACGATCTTCGACCTGTCCTCCCTGACCAAGGCGCTTGCCACGACCTTTGCGCTGACGGTTATCGCGCGCGACGGCAAGCTTCGCCTCGACGACCGCGTGACGCGCTTTTTTCCGGACTTCGGCGTGCACGGCAAGGGCCACGTCACCTTTCGCAACGTGCTCGCGCATTGCTCGGGACTCGCCGCATGGCGCCCGTTCTGCCATCGCATTATCGATATCGAGCGCGGCGGCAAGGTCAACTTCGTCGCAAGCTACGGCGCGAAGGAATGGGTCTACGATCAGATCCATCGCGAGAAGCCCGAAGTCGCGCCCGTGACCAAGGCGATCTACTCCGACCTGAATTTCATGCTGCTTGGCGAAACCGTCGAGCGGATGGGCGGGCTCGCGCTCGACCGCTTCTGCCGCGAAAAAATCTTCCGCGAAATCGGACTTCGCGCCACCGACTTCATCGATCTGTCGCTCGCCCGCGCGCGAAGGCTCGAGCCGGTGCGCGACATGTTCGCCGCAACCGAACTCTGCCCGGTGCGAAAGCGCATGCTCGTCGGCGAAGTCCACGACGAGAACGCCTACGCGATGGGCGGCGTGGCGGGACATGCGGGGCTGTTCGCTCCCGTGCGCGAGGTCGATCGTATCGCGCGCGAGCTTGTCGATTGCTACAAGGGGCGCTCCTCGTTCGTGCCGCAGAAAATCGTCCGCGAGTTCTGGACCCGCGATAGCGCAGTCGCCGGCTCGACCTGGGCGCTCGGATGGGACACGCCGTCGCCCGCGAACTCCAGCTCCGGCCATCGTTTTCCGCCCACCGCCGTCGGCCATCTGGGCTTTACCGGAACCTCCCTCTGGCTCGACCCCGAGCGCGAGATCGCCGTCTCGCTTCTCACCAACCGGATTCATCCGAGCCGCGAGAAGCAGGGGATCCGCGACTTCCGCCCGAAAATCCACGACCTCATCATGGAAGCGCTCGAAAGTGCCTGACTCCCAGAGCGAACAACGACTCGCGCGCGTTCCCGAAACCGTCCGCCACGTCCATCTGATCGGCGTCGGCGGTACCGCGATGGCGGCGCTGGCCGGGATGCTCTCCGAGCGCGGGCTTCGCGTGACCGGCTCCGACAAGGAGCTTTACGAGCCCACGGCCTCGCTGCTCGCGGGCTCGCGGGTCGAGGTGATGCGCGGCTTTCGCGCAGAAAACCTCGCGCCCGCGCCCGACCTCGCTGTCGTCGGCAACGTGATCACGCGCGACAATCCCGAGGCCGTGGCGCTGCTTCAAAGCGCGATCCCTTACCTCTCGATGCCCGAGGCGCTATGGCATTTCTTCCTCTCCGGCCGGCGCGTCCTGATGGTCGCCGGGACGCACGGCAAGACGACATCGACCGCGATGGCCGCGCAGGTGCTCGCCGCGGCGCGGCGCGACCCCTCGATGCTGGTCGGCGGCATCGCGAAGAATTTCGGCTCCAACTACAGGCTCGGCAAGGGCGGCGACTTCGTCATCGAGGGCGACGAGTACGACACCGCGTTTTTCGACAAGGGCCCCAAGTTCCTCCATTACCGCGCCGACGCCGCGATAATCACTGCGGTCGAATTCGACCACGCCGATATCTACCGCGACCTCGACCACGTGAAGTCCTCGTTCCGAAAACTCGCGGCCGCGATGGATGAGACGCGAATCCTCGTCGTCTCGGCGGATTTCCCCAACGCGCTCGACGTATGCGCGGAGACTCGCGCGCGAATGCGCACGTTCGGGCTTCGCGCGGGCGAATTCCGGCCCGGCGCAATCGCTATCGGCCCCGAAGGGGCGCGGTTTACCGTGACGCGCGAGGGATGCCCGGTTTCGCGCGAAATCCTGCTCAAAGTGGGCGGCAGGATGAACGTCGCGAACGCGCTTGGGGTGTTCGCGATGCTCTCCGAGTGCGGGATGGCCTCCGAAGAGATCGCACGCGGGCTCGAATCGTTCACCGGCGTGGTGCGCAGGCAGGAGATTGTCGGCGAGGCGGGGGGAGTGACGGTCGTGGACGACTTCGCGCATCATCCAACGGCGATCCGCGTCACGCTGGAGGCGGTCGCCGAGCGTTTTCCCGGCCGGCGAATCCTGGCGGCCTTCGAGCCGCGCTCGAACACCGCGCGCCGAAACGTTTTCCAGGCCGGATTCGCCTCGGCTTTCGACCGCGCCGAGAAAGTCTATCTCGCGCCGGTCTATTTCAAGGAGAACGATCCGATTCCCGAGGGCGAACGGCTCGATACGCGGGCGCTCGCGCGCGACATCTCGACGCGCGGGCCCAAGGCGCTCGCCGCCGAATCGACGGCC
>JAJYMR010000327.1 GCA_021786815.1 Deltaproteobacteria bacterium | reverse complement strand
ATGGGAGCCGGGAGAATCGGCGCTGATTCCGGCAACTTCGGCGCCGAGTTTGCGCATCGCGCCGAGATTGTCGCGAAAGTCGCACGCCTCGGTGGTGCATCCGGGGGTCATGTCCTTGGGATAGAAATAGAGCACGAGATTGCCCTTGCCGAGCAGGTCTTTCAGGGCGACGGTGGTTTCGTCGCCGGTCGCAAGTTCGAACGCAGGAGCGTTCTTTCCCTCAAGCGGATGAGACGCGGACTCTTCCTTTGCAGCACGTGTTTTTCTGGCCGCCATCGCAAGTTCCCCTGTTCCAGACGCGCCCTTCGGACGGTAGCGGCGGGTCGATTATCCGGGCGCGGGTTGTGAAATACCCGGTTGACGGGGTTCGATTCAGCTTCTAGACTTGCCGCGGGCACAAGGCTAGCGCTTCCGTTTCATGGCCGTCTATACCGAGTTGACGAAACCCTTCCTGAAGGAGATGTCCGAGGATTACAGCCTCGGGCGTATCACCAGCTTCTCCGGGATACCCGAGGGTTCGGTCAACAGCAATTATGTGCTCGAAACCTCGCGCGGGCGCTTTCTTCTGCGCGTGGACGAGGTCAAGAGCGAAAACGAGTTGAAGCGCGAACTCGACCTGCTGACCTTCCTGCGCAAGCACGTCTTTCCCTGTCCGCATCCGCTGCAGGATCGGATGGGACGGCTTTACCGGCAGTTCAACGGCAAGTGCGTCTCGCTGTTTCGCTACCACGAGGGCAAGGTGATCGGCGCCTCGCATCTGAAGGAAACGCAGCTCGAGACGATAGGCCGCGCGCTCGGCGAACTACACGTCGTCGGCAAGGCGTACAAAAAGGGAATCGACAACCGTTTCAGCTTCGAGCGCATCGCGGATCTCTACCTGACCGTGCGCTCGCGGCTGCCGAATTATTTTCGAAAGGTTCTGCGCACGCTCGACGACGAGGTCGATTATCTGACGCGCTATCTCGAGGGCAAGCTGCCCAAGGGTGTGATCCACGGCGACCTGTTTGCCGATAACGTGCTGTTTCGCGGCGAGAAGCTGGTGGCGCTGCTTGACTTCGAGGCGGCGTGCCGGGGCAAGTTCATTTTCGACATCGCCACCGCGGTCAACGCGCTCTGTTTCGTCGAGGGCGCGTACTCGCTGGATCGGTTCCGCGCGATCCTGCGCGGTTACGAATCGGTGCGCACGCTCTCGCTCGCCGAGTGGGACGCGTTTCCGAACGAACTTCGCTACTCGTCGCTTCGCTTCACGGTGACGCGGCTGCACGATTTCTTCCTTCACGCCGGCGATTGCGCGCGCCGCGTCGAGAAGGACTTCAACGAATTCTTCGACCGGCTGCGGGTGCTTCGGCGCGAGAAAGAGGGCGGGATGGAGCAGTTGCTGATGGCGATGGCGACCGGATACGACTACCGTAAGTATCAGAAGGTCAAGGCGAGCGAACGGCGCCAGGCTTAGCGGCCGCGCGCTTGTTGACGAGTTCGCCGCGGACAACAGCAACATCCACCGCGCACTATCGCCGCCGCACCCGGAGAGGAAATTTTGGCGACTTTGCTTGAATCGCTGAGCGGTCCGACGCCCGCTCTTTGGCTGGAGGTCGCCCCGCCGCGCGGAATCAATCCAGAGCCGCTGCTCAAGCGCCTGGCCGTGCTCGCCGGCCACGCCGACGCCATCAACCTGACCGACAACTCGCTTGGCCGCGTCAAGATGTCGGGAGTCGTGTTCGGCTCGATAATTCGTGCGCGCCTCGGCATCCCGGTGGTCGTGAATTTTTCCTGCCGCGACCGGAACCGGCTCGCGCTCAAGTCCGACCTGCTCGGAGCCGCGGCGCTTGGAATCGACGCGGTCGTCGCGCTGACGGGCGACAAGCTCGCGCCCGGCGATCCGTCGGGCGCGCGTTCAGTGCACGACGTGGACGCATTCGGGCTTCTCGGGATTATCGCGGCTCTGAACCGGGGCGATACGGGCGAGGGCAGGCCGCCGCTCAAGGCGATTCCAAACCTGGTGCCCGGAGCGGTCGCGAATCCGAATCGCGGGAATATCGACCGCGAATTCGAATTGCTCGAGCGCAAAGCCGAGGCCGGAGCGCGCTTCGTCATAACCCAACCCGTGTTCGAACTCGAAACCGCCCGTCGCTTTATCGCACGCGCGCGGGCGCTCGGGCTCGCCACGGTTCTCGGCGTGATGCCCGTCAAGCGGGAATCGATGGCGACCTACATGCGAGAACGGGTCGCCGATCTCAAGGGGGCCGCGCATCATCTCGAACGTTACGCCGGAATGAGCGAGGCCGATGTGCGCACCCGCTCACTCGAGGAAAATCTTTCCCTGATGAAGGCGCTGGCGGGCGAGGTTGCGGGATTCAACATCATGAGCGGCGGAGGCCCCTCGCTCGCCATAGAACTAGCACTGGAGTTCAGCCGATGGCGCAAGGAAGGCGGCAGATAAGCCGCGGCGTTGAAAATATTACCCGCGCCGGCAATGCGCCCCAGCGTGTCGATGCGGAAGAGGCGGTGCGTGTAATCCTGCGCTACGTGGGCGAGGACCCGGAGCGCGAAGGCCTGAGACGCACGCCGGCCCGTTTCGTGACGGCGCTCGAGTTCCTGACTCGTGGCTACGCCGAGGACGCGGGGACCGCGATAAACGGAGCGCTGTTCGCCGAGGACGAATACCAGGAGATGATCCTGTGCAAGGATCTCGACTTCTATTCCCTGTGCGAGCATCATCTGCTGCCGTTTTTCGGCAAAGCGCACGTCGCCTATCTGCCCAACCGGCGCATCGTCGGGCTTTCCAAGCTCGCGCGGATGGTCGAGTTGTACGCGCGACGGCTCCAGGTGCAGGAGCGGCTGACAACCCAGATCGCGCGGACCATAATGGAACAGATAGAGCCGCTCGGAGTTGCCGTGGTGCTGGAAGCCGAGCACATGTGCATGCGGATGCGCGGCGTTGAGAAGCAGAACTCGTTTGTTACCACTTCCGCGATGCTGGGCGTATTCCGTAAAAACCTGGAAACGCGTCAGGAGTTCATGAATCTGCTACGCTCCAACAAGTAGCGCCGGACGAAGCACCGTCGGGTTTGCTTTATGGTTACTGTCACCGAGGGACCGCTGGAGAAGCTTGCAGCGTACGCGATGCGCTTCGTGAAGCCGGGCCAGACAATCGGCCTGGGCACGGGCCGCGCCGCAAGCGCGTTCATCCGGGCTCTCGCTGGAAGCCGGATTCCGGTGCGCGGCGTTCCGACCTCGCTCGCAAGCCACGAACTCGCCCGCGAATGCGGAATCGAGGTCGTGACCCTGGGCGACGTCAAACGCGTGGACGTGGATTTCGACGGCGCTGACGAAGTTGATCCCCGTTTGAACCTCATCAAGGGCTACGGCGGCGCGCTCGTGCGTGAAAAAGTTGTCGCCGCAGCCTCGCGCAAGGTCGTCATCCTGGTCGGGCCCGAGAAGCTCGTGCCAAAACTCGGTGCGCATCGGCGCCTCCCAGTTGAGGTCGTGCGCTTTGCCGAGCCGTACGTGGCGCGTGAGCTTGCGAAAATCGGGCTCAAGGGCCGCAACCGGGCGAACGGCGACGGCAGTGAGTTCCTGAGCGACAACGGCAACCTGATCATCGATTGCGCGGTGAGCAGGATCGAAAACCCGGCGCGCCTGGAGCGCGAGATCCTGTCCATCCCGGGCGTGGTCGGAACCGGCCTGTTCGTCGGGATGGCTGACATGGTGCTTGTCGCTCCCACGCAGGATGGTCCGCTGCGGGTTCTCAAGCGCAAACCCTGACGCTTAAGTCCGATGACAGAGCGGGAGAGGGCGAAGCGGGAACTCGAACAGATTTTCCGTGCCACCGTTGCGGGCGTTGAGCCTTCGCTGCTCGTCGCGCGCGCTCTGGAGGGTGAATCGGCGGACGCGGCTTGCGCCGCGCGGATGATTGCCGAAGCCGCGCGGGTTTTCGTCGTCGCTGTTGGAAAAGCGGCGCCCGCGATGGCGTCGGCGCTCGGCGCGCGTCTTGGAGAGAAGCTCGCGTCGGCGCTCGTCGTATGCCTGCCCGGTTGCGAAACCTTCGCGCTCGGCAAAGACCCGCGATTTCACGTCGTCGAATCGTCGCATCCGCTGCCGTCCGAGGCGTCGGTCGAGGCGGCGCGCGCCGCGCTTGAGATCCTCGAAAGGGTGGACGAGGGCGAGCTTGCGCTCATCGCGCTCTCCGGCGGCGCATCCGCGATGCTCGCGATGCCGGCTGAGGGCGTCACGCTTGCGGACAAACTTGCGATAAACCGCGAGCTCCAGCGCTCGGGCGCTTCGATCGTGGAACTCAACGCCGTCAGAAAGCATCTTTCCGCCGTAAAAGGCGGGGGACTCGCCCGCGCGATGCGCGGCGGCGGAAAAATTCTCGCGCTCATCCTGTCGGACGTGCCCGGCAACGACCTCTCCACGATAGGTTCCGGCCCGACCGCGCCCGACCCGACGACCTACGCGGACGCGATAGGCGTTCTCAAGCGCCGGCGGCTATGGGGTCGCGCGCCCGAATCCGTGCGCGAGCATCTGGAGCGCGGCAACTCGGGCGATCGGGCTGAAACCGCCAAAACGGGCGATCCGATCTTCGCGCGGGTCAGGAACGTGCTCGTCGGCGACAACGCAACCGCGCTCGAGGCGGCGGCGCGCGCCGCGCGCGAGAGCGGTTACGAAACCGAGCGATGGCGCGAACTGCGCGGCGAGGCGGATGAGGTCGGCCGCTCGCTGGCCGCGCATCTTGCGGCGCTCGCTGCGAGCCGATTGTGCGTAATCGCCGGAGGCGAGCCGGCGGTGACGGTCAAGGGCAATGGCAGGGGTGGGCGCGCACAGCAGGCGGCGCTCGCGATGGCGTTCGAACTGGAACGGCTTGCTCCCGGACTCAAGATTGCCGCGCTGTTTGCCGGAAGCGACGGAATCGACGGTCCGACCGACGCGGCGGGCGCATTCGCATTTCCTGACACGGTCGCGCGGGGCAGGGCGGCGGGTCTCGACGCGCGCGCCGCGCTCTCGCGCAACGACGCGTACAGCTTCTTCGCCGCGACGGGCGATCTGCTCGTTACCGGGCCGACCGGGACCAACGTCGGCGACATATTCATCGGGCTTACCGGTTACTGATTGAGGAAGAAGGAAAAGTGACTGAGGTGCATGAAACGAAAAAAGGCCGCGGCGTAATGACCCTTGCAATTCCGGGCCACCGGAACGGGACGCGCGCGGTAACGCTGATTCCGGGCGACGGTATCGGCCCTGAAGTGACCAACGCCGCCGTCGAAGTGGTAGAGGCCACGGGCGTCAAGGTGGACTGGGATCGGCAGCTTGCGGGCGCGTCCGCGCTCAAGCGGTTTGGAAATCCGGTGCCGGACGATTTGCTCGCCTCGCTCAAACGCACCGGCGTCGCGCTCAAGGGTCCGCTCGAGACGCGGGTGGGCGAGGGCTACCGCTCGATTAACGTTTACCTGCGGCGCGAACTCGACCTGTACGCCAATCTGAGGCCGACGCTTGGCTTCGCCGGCGTGCATACGCCGTTCCGCAACGTCGATCTTATCGTCGTGCGTGAGAACACCGAGGACCTTTACGCCGGTATCGAGCATCAGGTTGCTCCGGGCGTGGTCGAGAGCGTCAAGGTGATCACCGCGCGCGCGTCGCGCAGGATTGCGCGTTTCGCCTTTGAGTACGCGAGCCGCAACAAGCGCAAGTCGGTGACCGCGATTCACAAGGCCAACATCATGAAGCTCTCCGACGGCCTTTTTCTAAAATGCGCGAGAGCGGTCGCGCGCGAATATCCGCGGATTTCCTACAACGAGCAGATTGTCGATGCGGCTTGCATGCGGCTGGTCACCGATCCTTCGTCCTTCGACGTGCTTCTGCTCGAGAATCTTTACGGCGACATCGTTTCGGACCTGTGCGCCGGGCTGGTCGGCGGGCTCGGAATTGTTCCGGGCGCCAATTACGGCGAACGCGGCGCGATTTTCGAAGCTGTGCATGGGACAGCGCCGGATATCGCGGGAAAGAACATTGCGAATCCGACCGCGATCATCCTTTCGGGCGCGATGATGCTCGATTACCTCGGTTATCCGCGCCAGGCCGCCCGTATCCGCCAGGGCGTGCAGGCCGTCCTGCGCGCGGGACGCACGATGACGCGCGACCTCGGCGGCAAGGCAAATACCAGCGAGATGAGCGCGGCGATCATCCGCGCGATGCGAAACGCTTGACGAATGCATGGGGTGATGTGGTTACTTGTGGCTGCGTTGACTGACGCGCCGCAAGATTTGTTGAGCAGGTATCGGACATTCCGTAACCGGCCAATTGTTCGCGAACGCTGCACCGCAGCGAAGGATGATCGGGTTTGAAGAACCGCCATGATCGTCGTTGGTGTGCCCAAAGAGAGCTACCCGGGAGAACGCCGGGTGGCGATAGTGCCCGCATCGATTCCCAATCTTCTCAAGGCCGGCTGCAAAGTCCTCGTCGAAGCCGGCGCCGGCATGGAGGCTGGCTACCCGGACTCGACATATAGCGAAAAGGGGGCGGAACTCGTTCCCAAACGAGCCGACGTGTTCGGCGCTGCTGACCTGGTGGTCCAGGTGCTATGCCACGGCGCCAACGACATGACCGGCCGCGAGGATTTGCCGCTGATGCGCGCCGGGCAGACGGTCGTCGGATTCGTGCGCGCCTTGGGCTCGCCGGAAACCGTGAGCGAACTCGCCGCGACCGGCGTCAACACGCTTGCGCTCGAACTGATGCCGCGTATCACGCGCAGCCAGAGCATGGATGCGCTGTCCGCGATGGCCACGGTTTGCGGCTACAAGGCCGTCGTGATCGCCGCGGATCATCTGCCGCGGTTTTTCCCGATGCTGACGACGGCCGCCGGCACCATCACTCCCGCCCGAGTGCTGGTCCTTGGCGCGGGCGTCGCCGGGCTCCAGGCTATCGCCACGGCGCGAAGACTGGGCGCCGTCGCGTCGGCCTACGACGTGCGCCCGGCGGTCAAGGAGCAGGTCCAGAGCGTCGGCGGGCGGTTCGTCGAGATGCCGCTCGACGTTGGCGAGGCGCAGGACTCGCGCGGATACGCGCGCGAGCAGGGCGAAAGCTTCCTCAAGCGCCAGCGCGAACTGCTGGCGCGGGTGGTCGCGGAGAGCGACGTCGTGATCACGACCGCGACCGTCCCGGGCAGGCGCGCTCCGATGCTCGTCACGGCCGAGATGGTGGCGTCGATGGCGCCGGGGTCGGTGATAGTGGACCTTGCCGCCGAACGCGGTGGGAACTGCGAGCTTACGCATCGTAACGAACTTGCGATCGAGCAGGGCGTCACGATAGCGGGCTACTTCAACCTGGCGAACACGGTTCCGTACCACGCGAGCCAGATGTTCTCGCGCAACGTGACCGCCTTTCTGCTCCATCTGTTCAAGGACGGCGCGATAAACCTCGACGTCGGCGACGAGATCACCCGCGAAACGCTGGTGACGCGCGGCCGAGAGGTGGTTCACGGCCCGGTGCGCGAACTGCTGTCATTGCCGCGAGAGACCGCGCGGAAAGATACCCCGTGAAATCTGTTGATCCGGATTGCGATTCGAGCGGTGATGCGCCGCAGCCGCTTTGTGTAGCCCGAGGCTTACCCCAAGGAGGCGATCGTGCCAGCGGGATTCATTGAAAACCTGTACGTTTTTGTTCTGGCGGGTTTCGTCGGATTCGAAGTAATCCGGCGCGTCTCGCCGCTGTTGCACACGCCGCTAATGGCGCTGACGAACGCTCTGGACGCGATCGTGGTCGTTGCCGCGATCATAATCGCGGGGCGTCAGGGAACGGCGCTGTCGTCGATTCTCGGAGCGATCGCGGTTGCGGCCGCGTTCAGCAACATGGTTGGCGGCTTTCTCATCACCGACCGGATGCTCAGGATGTTCAAGCTGAGCGGACGCAAGGGGCAATGATGGCACCCACGGCGCACTATCTGACCGACTTCGCCTATATCGGGGCTATCGCGCTCTTCATCCTGTCGCTCCGGTGGCTGAGTTCGCCCGCGACCGCGCGCCGCGGCGTGCTTGCGGGTGAAATCGGCGCGGCGATGGCCGTCGCCACCACGCTTTTCAATCCCGAACTCGTCCAGTTCAAGTGGATACTGCTCGCGCTTTTGGTCGGCGCGATGATCGGCATCCCGCTCGGCCTGGTTCACATGACGGCCGTCCCTCAGCGGACCGCGATGAGCCATGCGCTGGGCGCGCTGGCCGCGGCCCTGATCGGGATTTCCGAGTACTACATGCGGATCCCGCACATCACGAAGTTCGAGATGACGGAGATCGCGCTCGAAGTGATAATCGGCTCGCTCAGTTTCACGGGCAGCCTGATCGCGGCCGGCAAGCTGCAGGAGATTCTGCCGCAGCGCCCGATTGTTTATCGAGGACAGAATTACGTAAGCCTGTCGGTGCTGGGCGCGGCCGTTCTGGTCGCGCTTGCGCTAATCCTTCATCCGACCTACCCGTACATGTTCCCGGCGATGGTGGTGATCTCGCTAATCTTCGGCGTCCTGCTGGTGACGCCGATCGGTGGCGCCGACATGCCGACCGTCATCTCGCTTCTGAACTCCTACGTCGGATTCACGGCAGCGCTGCTCGGTTTCGTGCTCAACACCAAGGTGCTGGTGGTGGCCGGCGCGCTCGACGGCGCCTCGGGCTTCATCCTGTCGGTGATCATGTGCCGGGCGATGAACCGCTCGTTCAGCAACGTGATGTTCGGCGCGTTCGGGCAGCTCCAGGTCTCCGCCGCAGGCGAGCAGGAGGAACGCACGGTGCGCAGCGCGACGCCCGAGGAAGCCGCCGCGATTCTCGGCGCGGCAAGCAGCGTGATGATCGTGCCGGGTTACGGGATGGCGGTTGCCCAGGCGCAGCACAAGGTCAGGGAACTCTACGACATGCTCAGCAAAAAAGGCGTGGACGTGAAGTTCGCGATCCATCCCGTGGCCGGCCGGATGCCGGGCCATATGAACGTGCTGCTGGCGGAGGCCGACGTTCCCTACGACCGGCTGCTCGACCTCGACGAGGCGAACCCCGAGTTCCCGCAGGTGGACGTGGCGCTGATCATCGGCGCCAACGACGTGACCAATCCGGCCGCGCGCACCGACCAGTCCAGCCCCATCTACGGCATGCCAATCCTTGACGTGGAAAGGGCGCGCACCGTGATGGTCATCAAGCGCGGCATGAGCCCGGGATTTGCCGGTATCGACAACCCGCTCTATTACATGAGCAACACTCTGATGCTGTTCGGCGACGCCAAGAATTTCGTCGGCAATATCGTGAGGGAACTTTCGCCGCAGGGCGGCGCCCACGTCTCGACGTTGTGAGGTCAGTGGCTCGAATCGATGCTTGACGGCTGGATGGTCGCCTCGGTTATCTTGTAGCCAATCGCTAGTCGCTGAGCGATGCCCATGGGAAAACCACTGCTACCGGATGATATAAGGCACCGCGTTCCGC
>JAJYMR010000042.1 GCA_021786815.1 Deltaproteobacteria bacterium | reverse complement strand
GTGAGATTCCAACATCCCGTATCTGGCCACTTGTCGGATGATATAAAGCGTTTTCGTTTGCAATTGTGCGCATCTTAGAAGATATGACACCAACACGAGCAGGCAGGTTGAGCCGCGCCCTCACGGGAATCAGGCCCTTCGTCTTGATTGCGATGCTGGCAGGGGCCGTAATAGTTGTGCCGTCCTGCGCCAGCAAGACGGTGGAGACGAATGTGGTAAACGTCACGCCGCCCAAAGCCGAACCATACCTTATCGGCAAGGACGACGTGCTGAATGTAGTGGTCTGGAAGCAACCTCAGTTGACCGGCAACGTAACTGTGGCCGGAGATGGAACAATAACGATGCCTCTCGCCGGAACCGTCACGGCGGCGGGGCTGACGACACAGGAGTTGCAAGAGAAGCTGACCCAAAAGCTCTCTAAAGACATCCATAATCCGAACGTCACGGTCAGCGTCGTAACTGCCAATAGCATGGTTTTTTACGTGCTCGGTCAGGTGCATGCGCCGGGTGTCTATCCATTGCACCCGGGCGAAGTGCTCTCGCAGGGACTTGCGCAAGCCGGAGGATTGACCGATTTTGCGAACGCGAAAGCGATCAGAGTAGTGCGCAGGATGCCCGGCAAGGATTTGGAGATGACCGTAAATTACCAGCGGATTGAGGACGACGGCGACGTGCAGGATGACGTTGTCTTGAGAGCCGGTGATACCATTACAGTTCCATAAGGGGAGGGCGGCCTGGCGCTTGATCGGCGCCGTAGTCGTGGCTCTGGTCGTATGCTTTGCACGTACTGTCGAGGCGGCTGCTGTGCTTCAGGTGGCTCCAATCGTTTCGGTGTCGGAAATGTACGATGACAACATCCTGATGTCGCCGACCGATGTCAAAGGCGATTTCGTGACCGCGGCGTTGCTCGGAGGGTACGCCGACTTGAGCACGCCGCTCAGCGACACCCAGCTCCAGTATATGGCGCTCGCGGAGAAATTCGCGAATTATTCGCAATACGACAACGTGGGCGCGGCTCAATACTTCGTGTTGAAGCACAAGCAGGAACTGTCACCCGAGACCAAACTCACTCTTAACGACGATTACCTTCAGGGTGATCTCACCGCCGGTTTCGGGGTGGGAACTTCCGTAGCTTTCAACCCGGGGCTCGGCCAGACTCTGCTTCAGGGCAGCGGATATTGGATGAATGATGCATCGGGATCCTTGAAGCATGACTTCGGGGACGGTATCACCTCCAATTTCTCGCTCTCGCAGATGACCTTTCATTCGAACGGCGTCGGTTACTCCTTCGAGCAGGGCGGAACCGGCGGGTTCCAATATGAGCTATCGGATACGCTCTCGCTCGGAGCCGCCGATCAGTTTTACGATTTTCGCTTCAGCAATTTCCCCGCGGCGGAAAGTAATTGGCCGCAATTGACCCTGAATTGGCAACCGACCGCGCAGATCAAGGGCTCCGTGTACGCGGGCCCCGCGGTAGAGTACACTTTAAGCGGTCCCGCTCCCACCCACCTCTACCCCGGCTATCTCGTTTCTCTCAGCTACTCGGCTGAGAAATGGACGGCCCAGGTTGGCGGAGGCGAGACCCCAATGATGCTGGCGGGGCTTGGCGGCGCAGGAGTGTCTGAGGGTGGGTCGGGGAGCTTTAACTACGCTCTCGGACAATATACGTCTTTCACGGCCGACGCGTCATACGCGAAATATTTCGGCGGCGGTTTCAACGGCGATTATTATGCATACGGAGCGGAGATTAAGAGCCAGCTCCAGCCGTGGCTCATGGTCTTTGTGCAATATGCCGGTATTCGCAGGGGACTTGGCGGCGGTACTCCGGCGGCGGCCCTGGCGACCGGGCTTCCAATTGGAACGCAAGCGGTCATAAATATCTACATGGTCGGCGCTACGGTTTCGTTCGATCTCATCAAGAGTGCGATATGAATGAATCCAATTCCATAAGCATTGCGCCTTACCTGGATATTATCCATCGTCATCGGATAAGTTCGCTATGCATACTCGCGGTGGGGTTGGTCCTGACCCTGGTCCTGGTCATTTTCTATCCGGATCGGTACCAATCGACCGCGGTCCTGATAGTTCGCAGCTCGGAAGTTTCGCGCGATTATGTGACGAACAACCTGAGCGGCCGTTTGCAGGCCCGTCTCCATGCCTTGGCCGAACTCGTGCTCAGCCAGGACCAACTGAGCAACGTCATCGAACAGTACAATCTTTATCCGCGCGCCCGGGCTAACCGCGAAACGATGACCGATATCGTCCAGACGATGCGCAAGCGCATCGTGATCGATACCTCTTCGGGGACGCGGGCGCCGCGGCAGCCCAACCAGCAAGGACAGTCTTTCTCGATTTCCTTTTCCTACACCAGTCCGTCCATCGCGCAACAGGTGACGGCCAAGCTGGCCGATACGTTCATCAACGACGACCTTCAGTCGCGCATCCGCGATGCGACCGCGACCACCCAGTTCATCACCGACCAGGTTGCTCAAATCGGCGCCAAGCTTACGGCCAAAGGGCAGCAACTCAAGGATCTTCAGAGCAAATTCAGCGGCAGCCTGCCCGGCGATCTTCAGACCAATCTGCAGGCGGTGGCTGATCTGGAATCGCAACTCAGACACGACAGCGATTCGGTCGCCGAGCTTCAGCAGAAGCAGATGGAAATCGAGAGCGAGCGGGTGCAGGCGAGCCAGCAGGACATCACCATCACGACCCCATCCGGAAATCAGACGAGCGGCTCGCCTGAAGCGCTGCTCAGCGATATGCAAACCCGTTTGACCCGGATGAGTGCGCAATACAGCGACAGTTATCCTGACGTCATCGCTCTGAAGGAGCAGATTGCCGCGCTCAAGAAGGAAGTCAAAGACCGCCAGGAGCATCCGCAGAAATACGAATCGCCGATGGAGCGGCAGTTGAGCCGGGACGGCGCGGCGATAGCGGTGAGAATCGCGAACCGGCAGCGCGAGCTCGCGGCGCTTAAATCCCAACTGAAGAATCTCAACCTCGCAATTGCCGAGACTCCTGCGCACGCCCAGATGCTGGCCAGCGTGCAGCGCGACTACCAGGTTCTGTCAGCGACCTATCACGACCTGCTCGCCAAAAAACTGGCCGCGCAGATGGCGGAAAGCCTCGAACAAAGACAGGAAGGCGAGCGCCTTGACGTTCTCGACCCGGCTTCGCTTCCGACCGACCCCCAGCAGCCCGACAGGCTGACTGCCGGGATCGGAGGCGTGTTGTTCAGCGGCCTTTTGGCCCTCGCGATGCCGTTTATGCTCTTCTTCACGGACACTTCCTTCAAGGATCCGGACGAAGTCAGGAACGAGCACGGACTGCCGGTCGCGGCGACCATCCCGCTGGTCGGGATGATCGAGTCCGAGTCCTCGTCCAGAGCGCTCAGGATCAGGGCTCTTGCGATCTCGTCGGTCTGTATGCTCGCGGGAACCGGCGTGATCTGGTTCGCGGCTCTGAAAGGAATTCTGTAGAAGCCCAAATGGCTATCTATGACGCATACTACGGGTGCGGACGGGAACCGTTTAGCCTGAATCCGGACCCTGACTTTCTATACCTGACGGCGAGGCACCGCGAGGCGCTGGCGCAGCTTCGTTACGTGACGCTGGAACGCAAGGGCTTCGCGGTGCTCACCGGCGAAGTTGGAACCGGCAAAACAACCATCCTCAGAAAATTTCTCGATGGCGCGGGCGCCGAGGTGACAACCGGATACATCTTCAATCCGCCTCGTTCGCTCGAAGAGCTTCAGGCGTCCATCTCACGGGAATTCAACCTCAGATGGTGGGAATCGGGACCATTTCTGGGCCGCTTCAACGATTTTCTGCTTCGAGCGATGGAGCAGAACAAAGTGGTCGTCCTGATCTTCGACGAAGCGCAGGCGATACCCGTCCAAATCCTCGAAGAGATACGGCTTCTTTCCAATCTCGAGACCGGCACGGCGAAGCTCTTGCAAATAATCCTGGCCGGCCAGCCCGAGTTCGACACGATGCTCGATTCGGTTGAACTGCGCGCGCTAAGACAACGAGTCGCCTTGCGATGCAACCTCGGGCCGATGAGCGCCGAAGAGACCGTCGACTACATCGGCAACCGCCTTCGAGTCGCGGGCGCCAGGCGCTCGCCGTTCACGTTCGAGGCGTGCACGCTCATCCACAAGTATTCGCGGGGAATTCCACGCCTCGTCAATTCCATCTGCGGGGGCGCGATGCTGGCTGCGTACGCGTCGGACTCGCCGATGGTCGGCCGTTCGCAGGTGGAGCAGGCGGCCGAGGACCTCGGATTCAAGCAGCGTCCCGTCATCCTTGCCACCTCGCACGCGGAAGCCGCCGACAGCGCCGTCCGCCCGCGCCGGCGATTCATGCGCTACGCCGCGGCCGTCGCCGTCGCGGCGGTTTTCGCGCTTGGATTCTCATGGCTTGCGCTGTCCGGAGTTGGACAGCGCCTGTACGCGCACAGCGACGTTCTCCTTGAGCAGGCGGACGTGTTCGTTACGCAGATGATCGATTGGTCGTTCAAGCGAGTCGGATTCGACACCCGCGTGGCGGATCCGCCTGCCGCTTCCGATCCGCCCACGGGCAACGACCTCGGAGACAGCGGAGCGAAAAATGAGCAACGTTTACGAAGCACTACGCAAAGCGGAACAGGAAAGGCTCTCGCGCAGGAAGCAGGCGGAGCGCGATGAACCGTCGTCGGCCGCCGCGGCCGAACCTGAAATCGCGCTGAGCGAGCCCGTTCGCGAAGCCGATGCGCCGCTTGCGCCGCCCGACGCCGACGCGAAGGCCGGCCGCGCTCCGAAGCGCGCGCACGCCGATGCTCCCGTATCGCCGCGTCTCGACGCCGAGGAATTCGCGCTTCTGCGCCCGATTTCCGAAGAAACGCGCGTGCGCGATCATATTCCCCCGCTGATTCGCACCGGCCGCGACGCTCAGGTTGCCACCGAGCAGTTCCAGGTGTTGCGCACCTTTATCGAGGACTGGGTCGCCGAGCATTCCAAGCGCGTAATCCTTCTGACCAGCGCTCTCCGGCAGGAAGGCAAAAGCTTCGTCGCGATCAACCTGGCCGCAAGCCTCGCTTCTCCGGAAACCCCGGTCGTGCTGGTGGATGCGGACTGCCGTGCCCCGTCGGTGCATCGCGCCTTCAACCTGACCCCGATTGCCGGCCTGCTGACCTATCTCGAAGGGCGCGCCACGCTTGCCGATTGCCTTCACCAGACGCACATCCCCGGCCTTCGCGTGCTGCCCGCCGGCGGCGTGGGCATCGGCAACCCGGAAGCTTTCGCGGGAACGCGGATGCGTAACCTGGTCGAAGAACTCAGGGCTCTTGACCCGCCGCATTACGTGCTGTTCGACGCGCCCGCGGCGCTCGCCGCGCCCGAGACCCGGATTCTCGCGCGTCTGACCGACGCGGGATTGCTCGTGGTCGCCGCCAACATGACCGCGCGCAGATTCGTCACACAGACGACCGAGATGCTGCAGCCGCTTCCGTTCTGCGGGGTGGTCTTCAACCGCTTCGAGCTTCCGTACTCGGCCGCGCGCACCGTGCGCTACAGATACGGCTACCCGGAGCGCGGCAACGGCGATGGCGCCAGCGTTTGATATCGCGCCGCCCGGCTCGTTCGAGATTTGCGCCGATCCCGCCTTCCAGGCGGACGCGGTCGCCGAACTCTCGGAGGTCGCCGGATGCGCGCGTGAGGCGCTCGCGGCTTTCGAGCCGCTGGGCCTCATCCTTGCCGGCAGTCTTGCGCGCGGCGAGGGAACTGTCGTTGCGCGGCGTGACGGAACCGCAAGCTGGCTTAGCGATATCGAGTGTATTGCAGTCTTTCCCGACGCGACGCGCGACTTTCGCACGATCGACGCCGCGCTGCGCGCGCTTGAAGCGTCGTTCAATTCCGATCCGGGCCGAGCGAGCCGCGGCGTTCATCTTGAAGTGCGCGCGATTACCGCCGCGAAGTTCTCGCGGATGCGCGAGGCGATTTTCTCCCGCGAGATGCTCGCCAACGGCAAGCTCCTGTGGGGCGTACCGGAGCGAATCGCGGCGCCGCGATGGGCCTCGGCGCCTCCCGCGATTCCCCCGATAGACGCGCTTCGGCTCCTTGTCAACCGCGTGGCCGAGCGCCTCGAGCTGCGGCTCGCCGCCGAAGCGGGCGCGCTTGCTCCTGACGCGCTCGCCTATCGAAACGCCAAGTTCTGGATCGATCTCGCGACCTCGCTTTCCGTGTTCCTGGGATGCTACCTGCCGGGCTACCGCGCGCGAGAGACGGCGCTCGTAAAGCGCCTTGGGCGCGCGCCCCGCATCCTGGACGCCGCGGCCTCGGAACTGCTGCTCGGCCATCTGCGCGACGCGATGGAAGTGAAGCTCGGCGCCGGGCCGCGCGACGGCTCGGGCCTGTCCGCCTCGCTCGACGCCGGCGCGCAGGCGGGCGCATGGGCGCTTCGATGGGAGACGGGCAGGATGCTCGGCGGCGACGCGGGCGGCGACGGATGGGACTGGATACCGCGGCGGCTTCGGCGGGTTGAGTCTCGGCGCCAGCGCGCCCGCGACTGGGGCCGCTTGTGGCTTCGCACCGGGCGCGGCGCATGCTTCGCCGCGCCATGGCCCGCGGTGATGCTTGGCTACGGTTCGCCGACCGCCGCGATTTACAGCGCCGCGTGTCTCCTGGACTTCTTCTGGAACGACGCGGGGACGGGAAAACCGCCGGCCGACGCGCTCGTGAAGTCGCTTGCGCGCCTGTTCGGAGTCAAGCCAGCGGCTCCCGCCGCGACGCGCAGCAAACTTGCCGAGGCCGCGCTCCGGGCCTGGACCGCTCACGTGAGATTCAACGCAGCATGACACCCGAGATAACGATTGCGATCCTGACCTACCGCCGGCGCGCGCATCTCGAGCGCGCGCTCGCCTCGGCCCGCGCGCAGCGCGGCGTCGATGCGGAAATAATGGTCGTTGACAACGCGGCCGAGCCGGAGCTCAAGCGATGGCTCGCCGAGACGGCGCCCGAGGTCCGCTATATCGCGATGGCGGAAAACGGCGGATGCGAGGGACGAAACGCCGCGCTTGCGCTCGCGTGCGCCGATCTCGTCATCACCATCGATGACGACGTGGAACTCGACGGCCCGAACGAGGCGCGCCGGGTGCTGGACCTGTTCGAGCATGATTCGTCGCTCGCGTGCGCGAACTTTTTGGTGATAGGCGCGGACCGGAGGGTGCTTCAGCGCGAATGGTGCCATCCGAGGCCGATATGGGAGGCGCGCTCCGGCTTCGAAACGTATTTCATCCTGGAGGGTGCGTGCGCGATGCGCCGCCAGGCGGTGTTTTCGGCGGGCGGATACTACGGGCCGTTTTTCCTCGGGCATGAGGGGATCGACCTGGCGTACCGGCTGATAGACCGCGGCTTCCGGGTGATTCACGCCCCGCAGGTGACCGCTGTTCATCACGCGGCGGCCGAGAACCGGCCGAGCTGGCGGCTTTATTACTATTACACGCGAAACGGAATCTGGGTTTCGGCGCGGAATTATTCGTCGTGGCGCGCGCTTTACGCGGCGGCTGAGAACACGGCCAAGATGGCGTTTTTCGCGGCGCGCGCTGGCCAGCTTCGCGCGTGGGCGCGCGGGCTGAAGGAGGGAGTGCTCGGCCTGCGCGGGCTGCCGCGCTCTCCGATAGGCGCGGAAACTCTTGCCAGGCTCCGCGAAATCCGCTCGCACCGCGTAAGCCTGTTCGGCCGCATCCAGCGCCACCTCAAGGAGCAGGTGATGTGAACCCCCGCAGTGCGACCGAAACCGCCGGCGCCATATCCGCTGCCCCCACCGCCGGGGAGCGTGCGGCCAGCGGGATGCAAGCCTATCGGGCCGCTAATCCGACGCCGCCGATACGCCGAATCGCGAAGAAGCTTGCCGCGATGTTCGTGGGAAATCTGCCGGGCGCGGGTATGCGCCTTCGGGTTTATCGCTGGCTAGGTGTGGAGCTCGGCGGAGACAACTTCATCAGCCGGGAGTGCTACCTCGATCCGTTCTTTCCCGAGATGATCACACTCGGCCGGGGAGTCTGGTTGGCGCCGCGGGTGATTATCCAGTGCCACAACGAGAAAAGCGATCTGCTCAAACCGGTGGTGTTCGAGGATAACTCATGGGTTGGCGCGGGCGCGATTATCGGGCCCGGCGTCACCGTCGGCCGGGGCGCCGTAATCGCCGCGGGCGCAGTGGTTTTCAACGACGTGCCCGCGAACAGCATCGTGCTCGGCAACCCGGGGCGCGTAGTCGGCAAGGTTCCGGACAAGGAAAGCAAGTGAGTATGAAGCTCCACCACGTCGGGTTTGCGGTCCCATCCATCGAGGCTGCCGCCGAGGGCTTCGCACGCTCGCTGTCGAGATCGTGGGATGGGCGGATTTTCCACGACCCGCTGCAAATGGTGCGAGTGGCTTTCCTGGCCTCCGCCACCCATCCCGACGAGCCGCTATTCGAGCTGGTCGAGCCGGCCGAGGGACGCGCCATGGCGCGTGAGATCCTCGAGCGCCTCGTCGGGACCGAGGCGGGGCGGACGCCGTGAGCGACCTCTCCGTGCAGCGGCTTCGCCGGCTCCTCCTCCTCATCCCGGTGGTCGCGCGCGCGGCGCGGAGCGGGCGCGGCCTGCCGCTCGCCAGGGCCGCGGAGGCCTGCGGCGCCCGGAGCGAGGCCCAGCTCCGCGACGACATCGCCTCGGTGCAGGACCTCTGGGTGGATCCGAGCGGCGCCGAGGAGGCCATCGACCTCTACGTCGAGGACGGCGAGGTGCAGGTCACCTACGCTCACCACTTCGGGACGCCCCCCGCATTCTCGCTGGCCGAGGGGGCGGTCTTGCTGGCGGCCCTGGCCCCGTTCGAGAAGGACGGCAGCAAGCCCGTCAAGGAGGCGATCCGCAAGCTCCGCAGGGCGGTGCCCGAGGTCCTGCGTGGCGAGGCCGATCGGCTGGCGAAGGGGCTCGACCTCGGCGGGAAGCCGCCCGAGCCGTGGGCGCCGTCGCTGCAGCAGGCCATCGCGCAGCGGCTGGAGACCACGCTCGAGTACCGGGCCGTCGCCGACGCCGAGATCACGAGGCGCGTCGTCGAGCCGCGGCTCCTCTTCCAGCGCGACGGCCTCTGGTACCTGGCGGCCTGGAACGTGGAGAAGAGGGCGGAGCACCTCTACCGGCTCGACCGGGTGGTCTCGGTGGAACTGGGCACGCGCCTGTTCGGGGCGCACCAGGGGCCTCCGGTGGCGCGGTATCTCAGGAAGGGGCTCTACTTCGAGTCGGGCGCCGAGGTCGAGGTGACGCTCCAGTTCACCGGACTCGCCGCGGCGCTGGCGAAGTCGCGCTCTGTGGGGCGCGCTGAAGTGGGTCCAGACGGGGCAGTGAGCGTGAAGACCCGGGTGACTCCGGGGAACTACCTCGTCGGCCAGGTGCTCGGGTACGGCGGCGAGGCGACCATCGCGGGGCCGAAGGAGGCGGTGGAGCTCCTGGAGAAGCAGGCGAAGGCGCTG
>JAJYMR010000126.1 GCA_021786815.1 Deltaproteobacteria bacterium | reverse complement strand
CTACTCGCTCATCGCGGTTTCCGTCGCGGTTGCGGTTGTAGGAAAGGTCACCGGCATTCCGAGGCTCGAAAACAGGCTCGTCATGCTCGAGACCAGGATGTTGGAACCCAGGTCATACGAGATCGTCACGGTCACCGGCTGTCCGAAGCCGCCGGCCTGTTCAACGCTTACCGTAAGCAGTGAACCGCTGTTTGCGGTGATAGTCGGCGAGCCGAGGGCGCCCGACTTGATATAGGATTCGATTTGGTCCGAACTCAGCTGCGGATTCACGCTGGCGTAGCGCGCGCCGGCAGAGGCAAGCTGGCTGACTGCCAGCTCCGCCTGCCCGATTACCGCAAACGTTATAGTGATGAAGACGAAGAAGATAAGCAGTGGAGTGAGAAGTGCGAACTCGGCCATCGACTGGCCCCGTTCGCTCGTCAGACGCCCTGTCCTTCTCCCGCTCTTCACTGTCGCCGTTTTCCCGCGCCTGTCGGCCGCTTGCGGCGCCTGGCGGGCGGTACGACCTCGTCGTACCACCCGTCCCGGCACAACTTGTTGTTCCGGTTCGCGATTACGCGCCGCTCAGCGTTGAGGTCACGCTCTTGATGAGGCCGTCGATACCGCCTTCAAGCGACACGTACGCGGTGTATCCTGCCACCGCGACGGCGGCGATGATCAGCACATACTCGGTCATTGTCTGACCGCGCCTGGCCTCCCTGAGCCGCACGAAAAACCTGGTAAGCAAGTTCATATACACCCCTCCTTGAGTGCCCTCGCCGGAATTCGGCGAAAGTTATTGCTCTGGCAATTCCATTTCCGCTCTTTTTTGCGTTGCGTTCTTTGCGCCGCTCGCGGACTGTGACGGTGCGATACGGCTTTACTGGATAAGCACTGCCTCATACCCGCCGTACTGAGAGGTCCCGCCGGGACTCCCGCCGGCAACGATCTCCTGCAGGAAGATCGCCGTGATATCGGAGTGCTGATCGACGCCCACCAGCCAAATTCGCGCGAAGCCTTCCACCGGCACCTGCGATTTCCCGTTGATATCGGAGAAGTTCACGATCGGCACGGTCACCGCTCGCGGATCGTTGAGCGAGTGGTTTTCGTAACTTCCGTCCGGAAACTCGCATTGGCCGGAATCGATACGCGTCTGGAAGGCGCTCGTCGTCGGCCCCTCCATCTCGCCGGTCTGCGTGGCAACCAGAGCACCGGCATTCACTGTTCCGTCGTAGCCATTGATGACATTGCTTTCGAAAGTGCTCGCTCCCGGTTCACCTAGCGCAAGCGCGCCCCAATTGCCGGGACCGTATGACGAGTTCGGGCCCGCCTGCATGAGTGTTATTGGCTGGCCGAACGTGTAGGACGTGCGCGAGTCGATACCTACGGGAAGGATGCCGGTCGCCGACTGCGCTCCACTGACAGCGGCAGTCGCGCTCGCCACCACCGGACTCTGCCTAAGTCCGAGTACCCGTCCGAAATAGTAAGGAACCTCGCGGGACAGCTCGACCCTCAACGTCGAATTTCCGCTTCCGATCGTGATCGACGTGATCTCGCTGGAAGCGATGCCGTTCATCTCGGCGTAACTCTGCGCCGTTTCGAGCGCGCGGTCGGGATTTCCCGGCAGGTAACCCGCTCCGGCCAGCGCAGACGCGTCCGCCGCTTTCTGAAGCTCTGCCCATTCGAAGTAAAACACGGAAACGTCAACTCCGAGCGCGAGCGCTCCGAGCAAAACCGGCAGGAGAATCGTGATGATCACGAGCATCTGCCCGCGCTCGGAATTGCGCCGCATAGCCGGCCAGCGCAGCCGTGCACGACCGCCGAATCGGTTTACCGCGACGCTCACCGCTGTCGGCGCCTCCCAGGGCGACATATCAACTGTCATCCTGCAGGCTGTCAGGTGCACGTCCTATGCCATAAAGGCACAGTAAATGAATATTGAACAATCAGCTTACGAGGTGACACAACGCCCGGAATTGGTACGTATTGTGTCCCCGGACAGGACATTCTACGTATCTGTCAGTTATGCTTCTCTTCGCGGCAGACAGGGTATAACGCCAGATCCATCCACGACGCGGTCATTGTCCGCGATAGTGTCCGACGCAGTAGTCACAGACAGGCACGGCCTAAGTGGAGTCGCAAATGCCCGGCAAAGACACGGTTCGACGAAACGCGCGGCCCGTGCCGTTGACAATTCCGGTCTTGCGCTCCCACCTGCGTGACCGTCCGTCGCGTCCGCTCATGTTTTACCGCAAGCCGATTTCGGCGAGGGCTCCCTGCTCGGACTGGCCGTTTTTACGCAACCCGAGGCTGCTTGCACCGCGACGGCGGCCCGGTCAGACTCGGCTGGGGGACAAAAAATTCGTAACGATAGCTCGGCTCTGACCGAATCAGGCATGGATAGACCTTCTATAATGGCTTCCGCCAGCCGTCCTTCGCTGGCGATCCGGATAGCACCCGTTCTCGCTGCATTGGGCTTGACGCTCGCCGCGGTAACCGTCTCGGGATGCGCTCCGAGCGCCCTCGGTACGACGCGTCAGCAGATTGCGGCGGGCAATTATGCCGCGGCGCATCGGGAACTGGTTGCGCTTCTCGCCAATCCGCAGAAATTGAGCTCCAGCGAGCAGCGCGAGGCCAAGGACGATCTCTGCCTGACCGAGTTCAGGATCGGTCCGCCGGCCTATCCCCTACCTGCGCAACGCATGGTCTGCGAGGCGGCCGTAAAAGAGCCTGGCAGCCAGAGCGGTCAGATTCTTGCCGAAATAGAAGCCGCGATGCGCAACGAGGCCGCGAATCGAGTGGAACGGGCGCTCAAGCACAACGACGTGGTGGAGGCCGAGGACGCGGCGCTCGAATATCAGGCTCTGCCCGGCGCGGATACGGCCTTGATGGAGCGATGGTCGCGGCGGATGTGGCAGATCGTGCATCAGCATATCGTCAAGCCGCATGGCGCGACGCGCGCAGCCGTCCATCGAACCGTCCAGAAACTGCGCAGGCGCTACAAGCTGGCGCATCGAATGACCAAACAGGCGTTCCTGCATTGGGTCGCGAATGAGGGAACGGTGAACGGCAACGCGCTGTTCTCCGGAATTTCGCTCGATGGCTCGAGACTTCAGGTTTCCGTCCGCAGGTCAGATCTTCATGCAGCCTCGCTAAATCTGGGACGGTTTACCGCAGTGAACGACGCGATGGCGGCGCGATGCGGTTGCGAGGCGCGCACAGAGGTCAGCATCGGCGAAACACGGTTTCCTCTCTACGTCGTCGTACTCGATCCCCAGGTGCAAGGTTCCGAGGCGTTGATCCTGCCCCATCCCTGAATCACCCATAGCGATTTGATGCGCGGTGCGCCTGCGGCACGCGCGAATTGAACGCGCGCCCTTTCCTGCACGAGCCTGTCCGTTGCGGGAAGTGATCGCGCACTTGGAACAACTTTCGCTTGCCGATGACGAAAGCGTGGGATAGGAATAAATTATTCGCGCCGTCCTCATGCTCCACTGCGGCAACCGGCTTGTGAGAGCCGCCGTTCATGGTAATGCAGAACGATCACAATCAAGCCGCGCATCCCAACGGAACCCATCGAACCGGCGAGGAGAATCTGGCCGGAAGGCGGCTGGTTGTGATGTCGAATCGGGCGCCGATCCGGATCGTGCGCGAGGGCTCCCATGAGCGAATCGAGCCGACCGTGGGCGGTGTCGGAACGACTTTCCTACGCCTACTCGAGCATCACGGCGGCTTGTGGATCGCATGGTCGGGCGGACAAAAGACTCCGCCGCGTCTGCCGTTCCCTCCGGGTCATCCGCAGTTCGCGATGTCGTTCGTACAACTCGGCGAACGCGACGTCTCCCAGTATTACTACGGCTTGTGCAATCGAGCGCTGTGGCCGTTGATGCACTCGATGATCTCGAACTGCCACTTCAACGGAAGCCATTGGCGCCAGTACGTGCTCGTCAACGAGCGTTTCGCCGAGCGCGCGGTGGCTGAGGCCGGCGCGGGCGACGCCATCTGGATACAGGACTTCCATCTTGCGCTCACGCCCGCGAAGATTCGCGCGCGGCGCAGCGATCTGCCGATCGGGATCTTCTGGCACGTGCCGTTTCCGCCGGTTGAGCTCTACATGGTGTTTCCATGGCGCGAGGAGCTGCTGGCCGGGATGCTCGGCGCGGACCTGGTCGGATTCCATACGCACCGCTACGCGGCGCATTTTCTCGACGCGTGCGAGCGCGTGCTGGGCGCACAGGTGGATCGCCGAAGCAGCGAGGTCTATTACCACGGCCGCTCGACCCGCGTGCTTGCGTTTCCGCTCGGAATCCCGGTCGACTACTTCGAGAGGCTTGCGGCGAATCCCGCGACTCTTGAACGCGCGGCGCGAATCCGCCGCGCGCTCAGAAGCGAAATCGTGGTCCTTGGCGTGGACCGCCTGGACTACACCAAGGGAATCCTCGAACGCCTGCTCGGCTTCGAACGCTTTCTGGAAGACAACCCCGCCTATCATCGTCGAGTCACGCTGGTCCTTATCGCCGTTCCTTCGCGGACCAAGGTGACCGACTACATAATGCTCAAGCGCCAGGTCGATGAATCCGTGGGCCGCGTGATCGGCAGGTTTTCCTCCGCCGGATGGGTCCCGATTCGCTATCTCTACACCCAGTTCGGCGCCGAGGAACTGGTTGCTCATTATCTCGCCGCCGACGTCGCCCTGCTGACGCCGCTTCGTGACGGGATGAATCTCGTCGCCAAGGAGTTCGTCGCGTCTCATCCCGGAGACGACGCGGTGCTCATCCTGAGCGAGTTCGCCGGAGCCGCCGAGGAACTGACTGAAGCGCTATTGGTGAATCCGTACGACGCCGACGCGGTCGCGAAGCGCATCAAGGAAGCAATCGAAATGGATCCCGCGGCGCGGGCGGCCCGGATGCGCGCGCTGCGCGAGAAAGTCCACGACAACAACCTGGAGCGATGGTCCGCCAGTTTTCTCCATGCCCTTGCCGGAGATTTCACCCTTGAGGCGCATCCAGCCTCGCTGGCCAGCGCCGACTGAAACGCCGCGTCCGCTTGCGCGCGGACTACTCGCCGACCTTGTCTCTCGGGGACGCCTGCTGCTTTGCCTCGACTACGACGGCACGCTCTCCGAGATAACCCCGAACATCGACGAGGCATTTCCGCTTGAGCGCACGCGTCAGGCGCTTGCCGCTCTCGCCGCGTCGCCCGAACGCGTGGTCGTCGCGATCGTGAGCGGGCGCGACATCGCGACCGTGCGCCGCCTGCTTGGACTCGGAGACGCAATCATGTTCTCCGGCACCCACGGACTCGAGCTGGCCGGACTCGACGGCGTCGTGCGAACGGCCCAAGGCGTCGAGGAATCGTTCGGCGACCTGCGCAAGCTTCGCGATTTTCTCGCGCGCGAGGTTCCGGGGAGACACGGATTTGTTGTCGAGGACAAGCGGCTCGCCATCGCGCTTCATTATCGAAGCGCCGAGCCGTCCGAAGCCGAACCGCTGCTCGCCAGGGTCGAGAACTTTGTCGCACATAAGGCGCCGCATCTTCGCGTAATGAAGGGAAAGATGGTCTACGAGATGCTGCCGCGTGCGGCCGGCGGCAAGGACTCGGCGGTACGATGGTTTATCGCCCAGATGGGTGAGGCGCGGCCGCAGGTCGCCTACTTTGGCGATGACACAACCGACGAGGAGGCCTTTTTTGCGCTTCGTCCCGAAGGCGCGGCCACCGTGCTGGTTGGTCCCGAGCGCCCGAGCTTTGCGCACTACCGGGTTGACGGTCCCTCGGCCGTCGCGGACGTCCTCGCGGAGCTTGCCGAAGCGCTCACGCGGCTTGGCAGTGGACGGACGCGCTAGCGCCGCAGCGCGCGGAGATCGGAGCGAATCAGGACTAGACACGGCGATGGCCGCGCTCGCGCTCATAGTCCTCGCACTCGTTGGGCTTGCGGGATGCGAGCCGAAGCCGCCTGCGAGCAGCGGCGAACTTACGCTCGCGCTTGCGATTTTTCCAGGCGAAGCGCGCAGGTATCGCGCTTTTCTCAGGGACTTCGAGCGTCGCAACCACGTCAAGGTTGACCTTATCGCGCAGAGCTATGACGACATCCTGCGCGCGTTGCTCGCCGAAGGCTCAGCCGGCAGGGGCAGCCTCGACCTGGCCGAACTGGACCTCTCGATGCTCGCACGCGCGCACCGCTCGGTGCGTCCACTCGATGCGATCGTCCCGCCCGAATCCGAGGCGCTTTTCCCCAAGGCCGCATGGAACGCCGCGCGCTTCGACGGGCATCTTTTTTTCGTCCCGCATCGCCTGATGTGGCAGGCGATGATTTACAACCGAAGGCATGTTCCGAATCCTCCCGCGACCTGGGACGAACTGCTCGAGTTCGCCCGCCGCCATCCGGGCAAGGTCGTGCTCAAAGCCGCGCGATACGAGGGCGCGACCTGCGACATGCTCTCATTCCTATGGAGCGCCGGCGGCGATCCGCTCGAGCCCGAATCGCCGGCTGCGATGCGCGCGTTCGGTTTCCTTTCGCAACTTGGGCCGTACCTGAATGCGGAGTCAGCCGTGTATCGCGAGATGCCGGTCCTCGAAGCGCAGGCGCGCGGCTCGGTATGGATTCATTTCAACTGGCCGTTTGCGCTCGCATATCTCGCGAGCAAGGGGCTCGCCCCGAGCGTCGATCTGAGCGCGCCGATTCCTTCGGGCCCAGACGGCACGGCCACCGTCCTTGGCGGCGGATACCTTGCGATTGCGCGCTCGGCGCCCCATCCGAAGCTCGCCGCAGAGTTTATCCGCTATCTCCTGAAGCGCGACACGCAGGCGCGGCTCAGCCGCGAGCTTGGATGGTACGGGTCGGTCGGACCGCCGGCCGGAAGCGAGCAGGCGAAGCTTTACGCCGGATTTATCGCGATGCGCCCGTACGTGCGTGCGCGACCGACGATCGATTGTTACGCGCAACTGAGCAACGGCTGGCAGAGGGCATTTCGAGCGGTTCTGTTCGCCGAGGCGTCACCCGCGGCGGCATTGAAGCAGGCCGCAACAGCGGTGCGGCTCGGGAAGCCGGCTCGAAACGGCCGACCTTGCGCTTGCCGTTAGAAATGTAGAAGCACAACAGAGATGGAGCGCGCATCACGCAGTCTAAGGATCGTGTTCATTGCCGTGCCCGGCGCGTTCATGGCGATAATGATGCTCGCCCCTGCCCTTCAGGGGCTCATGCTGTCGTTCGATTCGTGCGGGCCGTCGCTCAGAAACTACGACTTGCTGTTCGGCGACCCGATGTTCTGGCGGGCGCTCGCGAACAATCTGATTATCCCGGCCGGGAGCCTCGCGCTCGAACTCGTGCTCGGACTTCTGCTCGCGCTTTACCTGACGTCGCGCCCAAAGCCCTCCGGACTCGTCGAGGTCGCGGCGGTGCTGCCATTCGCGATACCGGAGATCGTCCTTCTGACGCTCGCGCGCTATCTTTTCATGCCACGCGGATACGTCAATGCCGCACTGACGGAGGCCGGGTTTCGCCCGCTCGGATGGCTCTTGCCCAATCACACGCTCGCGCTCGGGACGGTCATCCTTGTAGACGCGTGGCATGTCACTCCGGTCGTTATGCTGGTCCTGATGGGCGGGCTTCAATCGATCGCGCCCGAACTCTACGAGGCCGCGGCGCTCGACGGCGCAGGAACCTTTGCCACGTTCAGGCATATCACGCTCCCGCTGCTGTTCCCTTCGATCGTCGCGGCGGTCGTGCTGCGCGGTGTTGATGCGCTAAGGATTTTCTCGACCACGCTCGTGTTGACTGGCGCCGAAGGCGTTCCGGTGCTCTCGACCTACGCCTATCAGCAGTGGACCGACGCGCAGCAACCACACGTCGCGATGGCCGCGTCGGTAATCCTGGCGCTCGCGATCACCGTGCTTGGCCTCGCGACGATGGCGGCGTTGCGGCGGTTTGGCGCCGCGGAGCCTGTGCGATGAACCACGGCGAGGCATTCACGGCGCGAGGCAAGGGCGCGACTATCATCCGGCGCGTGGCCGCGCCCGCGATCGTCCTCGGCGCGGCGATACCGATCTACCTGCTCGTCAAGCAGGCGATCACCCCCGAGACCGAAAGTTTCGCGTGGCCGCCGTTCTGGCTGCCGCATCGCATAACCGCCGCGCATCTGGAATCCGTATTCACCGTTGGCGAGCTTCGCGCCTCGATTCTCCGCAGTATCGCGGTCGCGCTCATGTGCGGCGTTTCGGCCACGGTGATGGGCGCGATGCTGGGCTACGCGATGGCGCGCAGCCGATGGGGCCGACGGGCCGGGATGACCGCCCTCACGGTGACGCGGCTTCTACCGATGATCGCGGTTGCGCTGCCGCTCGCACTTGCGCTTATCACGACGGGACTGTACGACCGGCCGAGCGCGCTCGGCCTTGCGCTGGTGCATAGCGCGCTCGCGATTCCGATGACGGCGCTGGTTCTGTTTCCGGCCTTCCTTGCGATCCCGCTCGAACTCGAAGAGGCGGCCTTCCTCGACGGCGCCTCGCCGCTTCGAATATTCCTTGCGATCGATCTTCCGCTGGCGCGCGGAGCGCTTGCCGCCGCGTTTATCCTGGGTTTCATCCTGAGCTGGGACGAATTTGGCTTCGCGCTGCTGCTGCAGGTCACCAACCGCACGCTTCCGCCACTGCTGTACTATTACACGGTCTTCGGCGACGTCGGCCCCGCAAGCGCGCTTGCGCTCCTGATGATGATACCGGCAATCTGCGTGGTTGTGGCGCTTCTTCCGATGCTGCGGGGCGCGCTGATGGCGGGAGGTTTCCGCTAATCGCAATTTGCGGGGACGCGGCGGTGCCTGAACTGACCATCCGAAATCTCGCGCGAGAATTCCCTTCCGGCGGCGGAGTGCACGATATCTCCCTGGAGGTCGAAGCGGGCGAGTTCTTTGTTCTGCTGGGACCGTCGGGATGCGGAAAGTCAACGCTGCTTCGCCTGATCGCGGGGCTCGATCCCGCGGATCGGGGCAGTATCGAGATTGCGGGAAGGCGCGCGGGCTACGGAGAGCGAAACGGGGCCGTCGCGATGGTGTTTCAGAACTACGCGCTCTATCCGCACATGACCGCGTTCGAGAATATCGCCTTCCCGCTTCGGCTCATGAAGCTCGGGCCTGGAGAGATCGAACGGCGCGTTGCGCAATGCGCGAAGACCGCCGGACTATCGATCGGACTCGAGCGCCGTCCCGGCGAGCTTTCGGGCGGGGAGCGCCAGCGCGTGGCGCTTGCCCGCGCGCTCGTGCGCGAGCCGCGAATTATCCTGATGGACGAGCCGCTTTCCAACCTGGACGCGCAGCTTCGCGCAAGTCTCCGCGCCGAGCTCAAACGCTTCCAGCGCGCAACCGGGCGCTCGGTCATCTATGTAACCCACGACCAGCTCGAAGCGCTGACGCTCGCCGACCGGATCGCCGTGATACGCGCGGGAGTCGTCGAGCAGATCGGTTCGCCGCGGGAACTCTACGACGCGCCCGCCAACGAATTCGTCGCGTCGTTCGTCGGCCAGCCGCCGATGAACCTGATGCGGGCACGGCTCGATGC
>JAJYMR010000017.1 GCA_021786815.1 Deltaproteobacteria bacterium | reverse complement strand
AGGATGGTCGGTCGGCATGTTGAACGTCCACATCCATTCCTCGATCTTGAAGCCGGGGGTTTTGGTCGGAACGACGAAACAGGTGATTCCCCTGGGATCGCCGCCCTTGCCCTTGGTGCGGGCGAAAACGAAGTCGTGGGTTGCGACGTGGAGACCCGTGTTCCACATCTTGGCGCCGTTGATCTTCCAGTAATCGCCGTCGCGCTCGGCGTGAGTATCCATCCAGGTCGCGTCCGAGCCGTGATTGGGCTCGGTAAGCCCGAAGGCCACGCGTATCGAGCCGTCGAGAATCCCCGGAATGAATTCCTTTTTCTGCTTTTCGGTGCCGAAGTCGCGGAACATCAGCACGGTCGGAAGATTGCCGACGATCGAGCTTTCGTTCTGCAGGTCGCAATGAAGGCCGAGACCCTTGGAGGCGAGATATTCGCGGATAATCGCCATCCCGAGGTTGGTGCCGTCCTTGCCGCCATATTCGCGCGGCAGCGCGTAGCGGAAATGTCCGGCTTTGTCGGCGCGCCGGCGCATCTCGCCGAGCAGCTCCTCCCATTCGTGCCGGGGCAGGCCGCCGCGCTCGAAATCGGTGCGCGCCCATTCGCGGCGATGGTCGAAGAAACGGATATTATCGTTCGAGTTCTCGAGCGGTTTGATCTCGCGCTCGATAAAATCGTCGAGCTCCTTCAGGTACGCCTTGATATCGGCTGGAATTTCGAAATCCACAGGTTGCTCCTCGTTGGTTCCGGTATGCAGGAAGGCGTACCAAAGCCAGCGCCCGAACGGAAGGACTTAGGCGCGTTTCGCTCGCAAGAGAATGTGAATGGGGCTGAGTGTCTGCTCGCGCTCGCGATTCGCGCGGCGACGGTCGTAACTCGGCATCGCGCGCGCGGAGCGTTACGCCTGCGCCGGCGACGGGCGCCGGCTGATAGCGGAGGCCGGTCCGCGCTCGACGGCTCGGAAAGCGGGTGCTGCGGCGGATTCCTTGCGTTCCGTGCGCCGGGTGCCAAGCGCGAGTTGCGAGATACGCGAGGCCAGGCTGTCGGCCATCGCGCCGAGTGTCTGGCTCAGCGCCGCAGTCGCGGATGAGGCATTCGAGCCTGCGGGGCGGCTCTCGTTGGCCTCGCCCGAGGCAAGTATTGCTCCGGTCTGCGGACTTTTGATCGTCCAGCGAGCGAGGAGCACGGCCTGACCCTGGGAGGTGAGTTCGAATCGCTCGACATTCACCTGGACCTGGTAATCGACCCGCGTGTTTCCGGGCCATGGAAACAGCACCACGCGGTTGCTCGCGAGCGACGCCGAAAGATCCTGGGCGAGCACGCGCGGAAAGCACTGTTCGAGCGGCTCGGCCCATCGGTTGACCTGCGAGTATTCCACCTGCGTGGGACCGGTGCGGGTCGCGATTCCGGAGCGCTGCAGGTAGTCGGGAATCCGGACCGGACCGACACCGACCGATAACTCTTTCGTCCCGAGCGCGGTCGTCGCAGGTCTCGCCGCGAGGCCGTCCGCGCTCGTGCTCAACACGAAGAAGCGCGAGTGGTCGGGTTGGGGCGCAAGCAGGCTGCTACAGCTTGCGAGCGAAGTGATTGCCAGGACGGCCAGCGCCAGACGGATTGCAGGTGTTTTCATCGTGCGCTCGCGGGCAGACTCTCGCGGTCCTGTTCGATCGCTTTGCCGCGGACCAGGACGCTCGGGTTTCTCTTGAGTTCGTTGGCGAGATCGCGCACCGCGCGCGACGCCTGCGCGAGATTCGCCGCCGCAACCGAAAGATTGTACATCGCTGGCGAATCGGGATTGACGCTCTGCTGCAGCGACACGAGCGTGCTTCGCGCCTGGTCCATGGCGAGAGCCGCCTGATCCGAGGTTTGCTTGAGGCTCACCATCAGAGGCTTGAGGTTCGCGTTCACGCTGTTGAGATCCTTTCGGGCCGCGCGAGAAGTCCTTTGCAGGCTTTTGAGCGTACCGTTGAGCGAAACGATCGCCGCCTTGAGCTCTTGCGACTGCGTGAGGTCGCGGATCGAAGTAACCGCTTGCTTCATCGACAAGACGAGCCCGGGGAAGTCGATTTGGTCCAGGCGGGCGAGGGCGCGGAGCGCTGCGTCCTGTATAACCTCGAACTGCGTGGGCACGGTGGGAATTTCGAGATATTTCGTCGCCCCGGGCTTGAGAACCAGATTTGCCGGGGTATCCGGAAGAAAGTCCAGGTCCACGTAGAGCAGGCCGGTCAGCAGGCTTTCGGTGCTGAGCCGCGCGCGCAGTCCCGCTTCGATCAGGCGATTTAGCTGAGCGGAACTCAGAGCTCTGCGCCGTCCGCCCAGCCCTACGAACTGCTTTTCGTCCAGTTCGATTACCACCGGCAGCTGGAGGGTTCGCGCCCGGGCGCGGCTGATGACGTCGGAGACGGGAAGGCCGGGCAAATTGATTCGCACCGCGATGACCGAGCCGATCGGAACGCCCCTGAACTTGACCGGAGCGCCCACCTTGAGTCCGTTAACATTGCCCCGGAAGAAGCATACGAACTGATGGTGCGCACCGAAGACACGGCCCGAGCCGATGACCAGGATAGCCCCCACGACCAGGGCGAGTGCGCCGACGACGAAGCCGCCGACCACGGTCGGATTTGCCCGTTTAGCCATTTTGCAACGTCGTGCCGCCTTCGCCGCGGGTCAGGAATTTTCGCACGGTGGGATTGGTCGAGTGCGCCAGAAGTTCCTTGGGGTCGCCACCGGCGATCGCGGTGCGCGTTTCCGTATCGAGAAAAATCGAATTGTCCGCAACCGTGAAAATGCTCGGCAGTTCGTGGGTTACAATTACTATCGTCGCGCCCAGGCTTTGTCGCAACTCAAGGATTAGTTCGTCGAGAAGCCGTGAGCTTATCGGGTCCAATCCAGCGGACGGTTCGTCGAAGAAAAGGATTTCCGGATCGAGGGCCATCGCCCGGGCGAGCGCCGCGCGCTTCTGCATCCCTCCGCTGATATCGCTCGGGTAGTAATCCTCGAAACCCTTGAGCCCGACCAGCGCGAGCTTCAGGCAGGCGACCTCTCGAATCTGCGCCGGCGTCAGATCGGTGAATTCGCCGAGCGGCAGCCCGACGTTTTCCGCCAGCGTCATCGAGCTCCAGAGCGCTCCCCGCTGGTAAAGAACGCCGAAGCGCCGAAGCATCCGCTCCCGCTCGTCCGCGTCGGCCCTGGTGAAATTGAATCCATCGTAGAAAATCTCGCCCCTGGCCGGTTCGATAAGCCCCAGCAGATGCTTGAGCAGCGTGCTCTTGCCGCATCCGCTGCCGCCCATGATCACGAAGATGTCGCCGCGGCGAACGACGAAGTTCAGATCGCGCATCACGACAAAGCTTCCGAAGGCCATCGTCAGGTCGCGCACCGTGATGTGGGGCGGGCGTTCGCCGGGAGCGGGCAGGACCGATCCCGCGGCGCCTGTCGTCTCGAGTTCAGATTCCAAGGACATTGAAAACCACCGCGAACAGTCCGCACGCCGCAACGATCAGCACGATACCGCTGACGACCGCGCGCGTCGTTGCGTCGCCGACCGCGGAGGCGCTGGCGCCGCATTGCATGCCGCTGACGCATCCCGCCAGCGCGACAAGCGCGCCGTAGGAGGTTGCCTTGAACAGTCCGCCGAACAACTGGGTCAGGGTAATCGCCGCGACCGTTTCCTGGTAGTAAAGCTTGAGCGGAATCCCCAGCATCGTGGCTCCGACCGCCGCTCCGCCCGCGATACCCAGCAAGTCGGAATACAGGCACAAAAGCGGCATCATCAGCACCAGCGCGATAAACCGCGGCATCACCAGGAACTCGACCGGCGAAATTCCCATCGTGGTCAGCGCGTCGATTTCCTCGGTCACTTTCATGGTGCCGAGCTGGGCCGCGAACGACGCTCCGGTGCGCCCGGCCATGATGATCCCGGTCATCATCGCGCCCATCTCGCGCACGATTCCGATTGCGACCAGATCGGCCACGTAGATCGACGCGCCGAATTGCTGAAGCTGCACCGCACCCATGAAGGCGAGGATCACGCCGACGAGGAAGCTTATCAGCGTGACGATACCGAGCGCGTTGGCGCCGCAGTCCTGCACCATCTCGAGCACATCGACCCGCCGGTATCGCGCCGTGCCGCGAATTATTTTGGAGAAGGCTATCGTAATCTCGCCGACCAGGCCGACGAATCCCTGCGCCACGCTCCAGGCCGAAAGCGCGCCCACGCCGACGCGTTCCAGAAACGGGGCTTTGCGCTTCTCGGCGCGGGCGCCTTTTCGCTCGGGCACCGCCTCCGCGAGCTGAATCAGTCGCGCGACGCCGGACGGCAGGAGGGAAAGGTCGAGTTCGACCTGTTGGGTGCGGCATACGGTTGCGATCGCATCGATGAAAATCAGAAGGCCGCTGTCCCAATGGCCGAGGCGGCGGCCGTCGAGGCGGACCTTGGCGGGTTTTGGGCCGGCGGCGATTTCGCGCTCGGCGGGTACGGGCGAGGGCAGGGTGCGGCTAAGCTGCCAATCGCCCGACAACTCGATGACGAGCGAAGAATCGGGAGGGCGAGAGACGGACATGCTCGCCGTCGATTCCCTCATCCTGGTCAACGACCTCTCCACATATTGGTGGCCCCGTCAGAACCAAATTCGTCCGAGTCCCAGGGTAGCTCGGTGCGGTCCGCGACCGCCCCGCATCGACTCGGCGCTTCATAACGAGGATATCAGCCTCGAAACGCGTGGCAAGTTGGCCTTTGGTCGGATAGGCGGCGCGCAAATTCTGCGGCGCGGCGTTGCGAAGACCGGAGCAATCTCGATGGCCTTCAGCGGTCTCGGCGAGCTTCGGCGGGTTCGGGCGTGGGTATGGCGCTAAGCAGATGCCCATTTATCGCGGCCAGCGCTTCGCGCAGGGTTTCGAAGATGTGATCGGTGCCAATGATCTCGCTGAGGCGATGGCGCTGCAGATCCGACAGTAACGAAGCCTCAGCGTGCACCAGCACAAGCGATGTTCCGTGACTGACCAGTTCTTGCTGCAGGTCGGCCAAGACACGAGAGGCCGAATAGTCGATGCTGGTGATCGCGCCCGCATCCAAAATCAGCCACTTGACCGGCGCCGCTTCCGCTCCGACCAATCCGCGGACGGCGGCGGCGAAACGGTCGGCGTTGGCATAGAAGAGGTCCGCTCCGAACTGAAAGACGACGACGCCCGGAGCAGTCAGCGCGCCTGGTACTGCGGGTATCGGCTGCCAATGTCCGTCGTGTTCGACCAGCACTGCTGTGTGGGGCCGGTAGCTATGGCGCACGTGGCGCAGCAACGACAGGGCTATCGCGAGCAGAATTCCCTGCTCAACGCCGACAAACACCACCGTTGCGGCGGTGAGCAACGCGAGGCGGAACTCGCCCGGACTCTCGGCCAGGATCTCGCGCAATCCGCGAACGTCGATGAGTCCGACCGCGATAGTGAAAACGATGGCTGCCAGTGCGCACCTTGGCAGATAGTGGAGCGGTCCGGTCAGGAAGACAAGCACCACGGCCACGAGCGCAGCAGTCGCCAATTGAGCGAGCTGACTTGTACCGCCCGAGCTTTCGACCATCGCCGTTTGCGTGGGACTGCCGTTCACAACGAACGTGCCGCTGAGCGCAGCGACAACGTTGGCCGCCGACAATCCCAGGAGGTCGGTGTTCTCGTCGAGCGTTTCGCGATGGCGCCAGGCGTAGGCGCGCGCCGTCGCGGCGCTTTGGGCAACGATTACGAGGAAGCAGGAGGCTGCCACGGGAATCAGCGGCAGAATTTCCTTCACTCCGATGTCCGGCAGTCCAAACGGCGGCAGGCCTCCAACGATCGGTTGGATTAGCGCGATGCCGTGTCCGGAGAAGTCGAACGCGGCACTGGCCGCAATCGCGCCGACGACCGCAAAGAGCGGCCCGGGCAGCCGCGGCGCTATCCTGTGCAAGACAAGGACGATCGCTACTACAGCCGCGGCGACACAAAGTGTCAGCAGCTGCGCCGACGGCAAACCGCGAACGACCGCGACGAGCTGTTCAACCGTGCTTGGCGAGGTGACTGTGATGCCCAGCATTTCGCCGAGCATCGCAATACCCACCTGGAATCCGACCCCTGTCAGAAAGCCGACCAGCACCGTTTCTGAAAGAAAGTCCGCAAGGAATCCGAGCTCGAACATCCGGGCCACGAGAAGGAAAGCCGCTGCCAACAGTGCCACCATCCCGGCCAGCGCCACGTAGTGAGAGCTGGCGATGGGCGCCATCCCGGACAGTCCACCCGCCAAAACGGCGGCGGTGGCAGAATCCGCCGCGACCACCAGGTAACGCGAGGAACCAAACGCCGCAAACGCCACCAGCGGTAGCAACAGCGTGTAGAGCCCCGTGACGACGGGCGTGCCGGCGATTCGCGTGTAGCCCAGCGCCTGGGGCACGTTCATCGCGGCGAGCGCGAAGCCCGCCAGTACATCCCGTATCGCCCTGTCCGGGGTGGTAGGCAGGATGCTCCGAAACAGGCGCGGCTCGCGCTCTTCCTGGAAATTACCCTGTGTCACGTTCGGAAGATCGCTGGCCGAAGGATACCTGCATTCCGTTCGATGTGTTAGCCGGCTTGCCTATTCGCCGCATCTCCCCGCGCCATCGCCGCCGATCCGGAAGTTAACCCTGCGACGCGCTATCAGCAGCTCGGCTTGGTTGGAAATGGTGTTAGCTGAAGCTCGTGTGTCCAGCACGACCGGTCCTGGGTGTGCAGGTAATAAAACGCCTCGGCGATCTTTGCCGGATTCATAATGATATCGGGGCGCTTCTGAGCCATGGGCAGCGCGCGGGTTCCGGGTGAGTCTATCAGGCCGTCGATCACCACGTTGGCAACGTGCACGCCATGCTCGGAGTACTCCTCGGTGAGTACCTGCGCCAGCGTGCGCATCATGACCCTCGGGTAGTAAAGCGACTGTCCGGTCATTCGCTTGCGCCCGCGCAGCGAGTTGGCGTTGTTGCTGAAGAAAAACGATCCTTGGCCTTTTTTCCGCATCGCCGGCAACACTTCCCTGGCGACGAGAAACGGCCCTCGGCTGGAAATATGCTGGGCGGTATCGAATATCTCGATCGGGACGTGTTCGAGCAATTCCTTGTCAGCAGGAAGTTCACGGCCTTCGAGGTAACCCGCGTTGTAGATCAGAACGTCGGGATCGCCAGCTTCGCGGCGGATCGTGGCGAACGCCACGGAGATCGACTCATGCGAGACGAGATCCAGCTCGACGATCATGCATTCGCCGCACTGTTCCCGGATGGCCTCCGCAAGTGCTGACGCGTTAGCCTCGTTGCGGGTTGTCAGAACGACGAAAAACCCCTCTTGGGCGAACTTTTGTGCGATGGCGCCGCCGACGCCCCATCGCGCGCCGACCGGCAGGTCGCTGTCGTCCAGCGTTCTGCCATGTGCCAGCAAGGTATTACGGCCATTCGATTGCCACTTGGAAGTGGCGCCGATCACCACGGCGACTTGCTTGCCGTTCGAGTTCGCCTTGCGATTTTGGCTCATTGGAAAACTTTCCCCCTCTTGTTTCGTATATGAACCTCAAGAGTTCCTGATAAGCGCGAAGACCGGCGTATTTCCACGCAGGGACGCCCGGGCATTGCCGCCAATTTACTAGCATCTCTCGCAGGCGCGATAGTCCTTCGTCGAGACGAGTCCGGTAAACCTCGCAGAAGGCCAGCGGCGCGCCCCGAGCTTCGCGACAGTCCGGCCGCTCTCCCGCGCTCCCGTCTCAGGCTCGCTCGCGGGTCTTGAGAAACTGTAACTCCGGCCAGTCCTCGATGGTTCGATTCAGCTCCCAATCATTGCGGGCCAAAAAGACCAGTGCCTCGTCGCGATCCTCGGCCAGACTGGCGCGGTGATGCTCGATGAAACGCTTGACCAGCGTGGGGTCGTCGCCTGCGACCCACCTTGCCGTCTCGTACGGCACCGCTTCAAAACCGACCGCGATCCTGTATTCGGTGGCGATGCGGGACGCGAGGACCTCGAGTTGGAGCTGCCCGACGACGCCTACGATCCAGTTTGCGCCGCCGATTGGTCTAAAGACCTGCGTCACCCCCTCTTCGGCCAAGTCCTGCAGGGCACGCCGAAGTTGTTTGGCGCGCATCGGATCATCGAGGCGGACCCGGCGCAGGATCTCGGGGGCGAAGTTCGGGATCCCCACGAAGCGGATGTCCTCGCCCTCCGTCAGTGCATCGCCGACGCGCAGAACGCCGTGGTTCGGTATCCCGATGATGTCGCCCGGCAGCGCCTCTTCCGCCAGTGCGCGCTCCTGAGCGAAGAAGAAGATAGGATTGCGAACCGAGAGCACCTTGCCCGTGCGAGACTGGCGCAACTTCATTCCACGAATGAACCGACCCGAGCAAAGTCGGACGAAAGCGACTCGGTCACGGTGGTTCGGATCCATGTTGGCCTGCACCTTGAACACGAATCCCGTGACTTTGTCCTCGGCCGGTGCCACATCTCGCGGCTTCGCAGGCTGCTTGCGCGGGGCCGGCGCGATCGTCGCCAGTGCACGCAGTAGCTCGCCGACGGCGTAGTCCTTCAGGGCGCTGCCAAAGAACACCGGCGTCATGTGTCCAGCGCGGTATGCCTCTGGATCGAGAGCCGGGTAGGCAGACGATGCCAGTGCCGTGCTCTCCCTGAACGGGGGCAGAATGTAGTCCGCTACGCGTTCGTCCAATTGCCTGTCGTCGAGGCCCGTGCACTCGACAGCTCTCTGATACGGCCCGCCGCGTCCGGCATCTGACGTAAGGAGCCGGTTATTACGCAAGTCGAAGCAGCCGTGAAAGTCGGCGCCCATCCCAACTGGCCAGGTCACCGGACTGACGTCGAGCGCGAGCGCATCTTCGATCTCGTCGAGGAGCGCGAAGGGATCGCGGCCCTCCCGGTCGACCTTGTTGATGAAGGTTATGATCGGAATTTCGCGCAGCCGACACACCTCGAAGAGCTTGCGCGTCTGGCTCTCGATGCCCTTGGCGGCGTCGATAACCATGATCGCCGAGTCGACGGCGGTCAGTGTCCGATAGGTATCTTCGCTGAAATCCTCGTGGCCCGGCGTGTCGAGCAGATTGAAAGTGAACCCCTCGTGCTCGAATGTCATCACCGAGCTGGATATTGAGATGCCGCGGGCGCGCTCGATCTCCATCCAGTCCGATTGAGTGCGCCGTCGCTCGCCGCGGGCCCTCACGTGGCCCGCCATGCGGATCGCGCCGCCGAACAGCAGCAGCTTCTCGGTCAGCGTCGTCTTGCCTGCGTCGGGATGGGAGATAATTGCAAACGTTCGCCGACGCGCCCATGAGGGAGCCTTATCGTCTCTGCGTTTTCCTGCGGGGACGGCAATTTCCGGTAACGTTGGCATTTCTTCTCAAATGAATTGACGCGCTTGCGCGGCGATCATCCTTCGGGTTTCTTGAGGACGCACGCTCACGCCAGGGGGCGTCGCGCGAACGTAGCTCAGACAACCTTCTTCAATAGATGTTGGGTGCACATCCGCCGATCGGACCGGCGGCGGTGCCATGGCGTACCTATTGTTCAGCGGTCACCATGGCGGCGGGCGC
>JAJYMR010000029.1 GCA_021786815.1 Deltaproteobacteria bacterium | reverse complement strand
GCTCTCCAACTCCTATCTCTCGGTTATCGAGCTTGGCCTGTACGAAGCCTCGGTTACGCTTTACGAGCGGTTGGCCTCGGAAGGAATCAAGCCGCATTCGGACGAATTCCAAAGCCAGGTCGAGGCCGAACTCGAGCGCCAGCGCCATAAGATGGCCGAGCGGCTTTACCCGCGGATCCCCCCGCGCCACTACCTGTGCTTCTACCCGATGGACAAGAAGCGCGAGGGCGCCGACAACTGGTACCGGCTTCCGATCACCGAGCGCAGGACCTTGATGCGCGAGCACGGGATGGTCGGGCGGCGCTACGCGGGCCAGGTCACGCAGATAATCTCGGGCTCGATAGGCTTCGATGATTGGGAATGGGGTGTCGATCTTTTCGCCGACGACCCGGTCGTGTTCAAAAAGCTCGTTTACGAGATGCGCTTCGACGAGGCGAGCGCTGGTTACGGCAGGTTCGGCCCGTTCTACTTCGGAATCAGGACCCGTCCCGCCGACCTCAGCAAGCTTTTCCCCATGTGAGGCAGCTAGCGGGGAGCGCCATCTCTCGCATCTGAATCGCCGGCGGCGTTTATCGCGCCATCTCGTCCCGGTTTTGCGCGAATCGGCGTCAGACAACCACGCAACGTAAGCGAAAATGTCGTTGACGCTTGCGGAGGCGGGTTTTTTCTGGTTTAGCGGGCGCAGGAGGGAGCCGATGATCACGCAAGGCGACGACTATCCGATCCATCAGACGCCCGAGCCGGTCCAGCAGGTCTTCACCAGCGACCGGAACTTCTACGATCGATTTTTCTTCAACGGCTACTGGCGCGACGGCGAACCGTACTTCGCGGCCGCGATGGGAATCTATCCGAATATCGGGATTATCGACGCGGCTTTCAGCGTAATTGTGGGCGGCGTGCAGCATTGCGTGCATGCCTCGCGTCCGCTTGGCGTGGAACGGCTCGACACGCGGGTCGGGCCGATCGCGATCGAGATCGCCCGCCCGATGCGTTCGCTGCGCCTGCGGGTCGACCACGCGGAAGTGAAGGCCGACCTCGTCTTCGAGGCGCGCGCGATGCCGATCGAGGAGCCGCGCTTCACGCGGCGCGCGAACGGCCGGCTCCTGCTGGATCTCACGCGCTTTACGCAGCACGGCGGTTACTCGGGCACGTTGACGGTCGCGGGCAAGACGTACGAAGCCGCGCCGGCGCGCGTGTGGGGCTCGCGCGATCGTTCGTGGGGCGTGCGTCCGATCGGTCCGCGCGACCCGGCGGGCGTGCCGGACCTGACGCTGCCGCAATTCTTCTGGCTCTGGTCGCCGTGCAACTTCGAGGACCTGTGCACTCATTTCGACGTGAATGAAAACGCCGACGGCTCGCGATGGCATCAGTTCGGCGCGCTCGCGCAGCCAGATCCGGCCTCGACGCCCGAACTTGCGCGCGGCGTCGATTGGAGTGTCGAATACATCTCCGGTACCCGTCATGCGAAACGCGCCCAGATAAGCATCGCCGGCGCCGACGGCCGGACGTGCCTCGTCGAACTCGAAACGCTCTACAACTTTTACATGCAGGGTATCGGCTACGGTCATCCGAAATGGGGCCACGGCCTGTACGTTGGCCCGGACGCCGCGGACTATGAATCCTTCAGGCTAGCCGACGTCAAGGAAAACGAGCCGCTCTACCAGCATATCCAAGCCGTCTGCCGAGCGAGGACAGACTCGCGCGAGGGGATGGGAATTCTCGAGATGCTGATTATCGGGCCGCATCGCAGGAGTGGCTTCAAGGAAATGCTCGACATGCATCCGTGAAACCCCGCGCCTGCGCGGGGGCGGGCTGGGACGACGCAAAAACGGCTGGCGATCTCTTCGCCGGCCGTGTCTTTTTTCAGGAACGGAGCTTTCCGAGCACGCGGTCGATAAAACCGCTTCGCGGTGGGTCGAGCGGCGGAGGCTCCTTGCCCTCTTTCAGCGCGGCAAAGGCGCGCTCGACTTCACCCTCGTTGGGAAAACGGCCTCTCTCGGCCTTCGAGAAAATGAGCTTGCTGTCCACCAGTACATCGAACTGCCCCCTGGAGCCGACCTTGACTTCGGCTTCGACCCCGAAGCGTTCCTTGAGGGAGGCGGCCAGACCGACCGCGCGCGGCTTGTACCCTCAAGCGTGGCAGTAGAGGATTTCGACGGCCATCAATAAAAGCCTACGCCCCGCGCCGGGCAATTCAAGCCCGGCAGGACGGCCTCCTACCTGCCTTCGGGCAGATCGACGAATACCGCCGCCGCGACGACCGAGGTCCACAGCCCGTCGCGGTCGCCGATTGCGGACTGGGTGACGTTGCGCGTGCTGACGATCTTGTCCGAGACGCGCCAGATGTCCTTGCGTTCGTCGTAGCTCGAATTCGGGTCGAAATCGACGCCGAGAATCGTCGCGAGCATCATCGCGGCAAGATCTTCGGCGTAATCGCCCGCCTTCTGATCGGTTTCGCCGAAGCTGTGATGCTCCGAGAGATAGCCGTACTGGGCGGGATTGGCTGGAATCGCCACGCCGACCGAGGCGGCGAGCAGCCGATGCGGTTCGTTGGTGGCGTTGTCGCTCATTACGGTGAAGACGATCTGGCCCGGCGAGAGATACCTGAGTCCTTCCTGCTGGGAGATGAGCTTGCAGTTGGGCGGAAAGATCGATTTCACCCGCACCAGGTTGTATTCGGCAATACCCGCCGAGCGCAGGGCAAGCTCAAACGAGGTGAGCTTCTCCCGATGCTTGCCCACGCCCTTGGTTAGAAATACGCCTTTGGGCCGCGGCCCCATCTATAGATCCTCTCCTTGATATACGGTCGAGCCCGAAGGCCGCCCTGACTTCACTGTCCGGAAAAGACGCGGGCCCTAAGCCAAGCGTCCATCGCGTAACACGTAAACAACGCTCTTTATTATAGCAACTTCGAGCGCCGCGCCACGCTAGAGGACGTTGACCGGCTTGTAATCGCCGAACACGCGGCGCATCGCGTCCGATATCTCGCCAAGCGTGCACCACGAGCGCACCGCCTCGATTATCGGGGGCATCAGGTTCGAGCCGTCGCGCGCCGCCGCCTCGACGCGGTCGAGCGCCTGACGGGCTGCTGCCGCATCGCGCTCGGCGCGGAGTTTCTGAAGCCGGGCCTTGGCCTTGCCCTCCAGTTCGGGGTTGACACGCAGGATGTCGGTCGGCATCTCTCCGCCCGAGGTGAACTGGTTGACGCCGACGATGATCCGGTCTTTTGTTTCGACCTCGCGCTGATAGAGGTAGGCGGCGTTCTGGATTTCGCGCTGCATGTAGCCGCGCTCGATCGCCGCGACCGCGCCGCCAATGTCGTCGATCTTGGAAAGATAGTCCTTCGCAGCGTTCTCGATCTCGCGCGTCAGGCTCTCCAGGTAATACGAGCCCGCCATCGGATCGATCGTGTCCGCGACCCCCGACTCATGCGCGATAACCTGCTGGGTGCGAAGCGCGAGCAGCACCGACGACTCGGTCGGCAGCGCAAGGGCCTCGTCGCGCGAGTTGGTGTGAAGCGATTGCGCCCCGCCCATAACCGCGGCCAGCGCCTGGAGCGTCACGCGGACGACGTTGTTGTCGATCTGCTGGGCGGTGAGCGTGGAACCGGCGGTCTGCGCGTGAAACCGCATCATCATCGAGCGCTCGTCCTTCGCGCCAAAGCGCTCTTTCATAATCCACGCCCAAAGCCGGCGCGCCGCGCGGAACTTGGCTATCTCCTCGAAGAAGTTGTTGTGGACGTTGAAGAAGAACGAAAGCCTGCTCGCGAACGAATCGATCTCGAGTCCCGCCTTGAGCGCGGCTTCGACGTAGGCAATCCCGTCGGCGAGCGTGAAGGCGAGTTCCTGCGCCGCTGTCGAGCCGGCCTCGCGGATGTGGTAGCCGGAAATCGAAATCGTGTTCCAGTTCGGAACTTCCTTCGAGGCGAACGCGAAAATGTCGGTGATTATCCTCATCGAGCCGCGCGGCGGGTAGATGTAGGTGCCACGCGCGACGTACTCCTTGAGGAGATCGTTCTGGATCGTGCCGTTGACCTTGCTCCACGGCACGTTGCGCCGCTCGGCGACGACCAGATAGAGCGCGAGCAGGATCGAGGCGGTCGCGTTGATCGTCATCGAGGTCGAGATTTTGTCCAGCGGCAGCCCGTCGAGCAGGATTTCCATGTCGGCCAGGGAGCCGATCGAGACGCCGACGCGCCCGACCTCGCCGTGGGCCAGCGGATGGTCCGCGTCGCGGCCCATCTGGGTCGGCAGGTCGAAGGCGACCGAAAGCCCGGTCTGCCCCTGCTCGAACAGGTAACGGTAGCGCTTGTTCGACTCCTCGGCCGTTCCGAAGCCCGCGTACTGGCGCATCGTCCAGAGCCGCCCGCGATACATCGTGGGCTGCACGCCGCGCGTAAACGGATACTCGCCCGGATATCCCAGCTCGGCCAGATAGTCGAACTGCTCCAGGTCCTGCGGGTCGTAAACGCGCTTGACCTCGATTTCCGAGTTGGTTGCGAAGCTTTCCCTGCGCTCCTTGTTGCGCTTGAGCGTGGGAGCGAGTTTCTTTTCCTCCCACGCCTTGCGTGCGGCCTCGATTTCGCGATTATCCCGGGGCATCGAATCAGCGCCTCGCTAAGGTTACTCGATCACCACCATCAACTCGCCCTTCTCCACCGTCTGCCCGGCAACCACCTTGACTTCCGTGACCTTGCCGGTTTTGGGCGACTTGACCTCGTTTTCCATCTTCATGGCCTCGACGACCACGACACCCTGATTCGCCTCGACCACGTCGCCGGCATTGACCAGCACCGATACGACCCGGCCCGGCATCATGGCGCGCAGTTGTGCGGGCCCCGCAAGCTCTTCCTTGCGGCGTCCCGTGCGCATCAGGCGGCGCGTTGCGTCTTCCAGCGTCATGCGCGTCGCGCCGGTTCGCGAAGTCACCACGACCTCGTCGCCGTCGCGCACTACGTCGAAATCGAACGAGCGATTGCCGACGATTATGGAAAACGAAGCCGGACCGACCTGGCGGAGATCGGCCTCGAACCGCTGCTCGCCGAACCGGACCTCGTACAAACCGGCGAGGGGCAGTTCTTCGACTTCGAGTTCGTGTTCGGTCCCGTCTATTGTCGCGTGGTAGCGCATCGGTTGCGGCAACTTCCTATCCTTTGAGCATCGAAAGCCGGCCAAGCGTCTTCCACGGCGAGGTCCGGGAGCGTTCGGGGCCCGCAGCGGCGCGGCCGTTGGCGTGATTGGAGGACCGCTGCGCCGCGATCGCCGCAAGAAGCGTCGCCGCCAGCCGCTCGCGATCCTCGCCCGCGCCGACTGCCTCCGGGCGAAATTCCTGGCTGATGAAGTTGGTGTCGAGATCGCCCTCGATAAATCGCGGATGGCTCATTATCCAGCGATGGAAGTCGAGGTTGGTCCTGAGTTCGCCCGCGACGTGGAACTCGGTGAGCGCGCGGCGCATCCGCTCGATCGCCTGGTTGCGATCGGCGCCCCATACCGCGAGCTTCGAGATCATCGGGTCGTAAAAAATGGGGACTTCGGCGCCCTCGTAGATGCCCGCGTCGTTGCGAACGCCGGGACCCTCGGGGAACTTGAGCGTTTCGATCTTCCCCGGCGCCGGAACAAAGCCTGCCGCGGGATCTTCGGCGTAAACGCGGCACTCGATCGCCCATCCGTTCTGCCGAAGCTCCTCCTGGCGAAACGGCAGCCGCGCGCCCGCCGCGACTTCGATCTGAAGCCTCACCAGGTCGATCCCGGTGACCATCTCGGTCACGGGATGCTCGACCTGGATGCGGGTGTTCATCTCGAGAAAATAGAAATTCCGGTCGGCGTCGGCGAGAAACTCGATCGTTCCCGCGCCCACGTAATGGACCGCCTTGGCCGCGCGCACCGCAACCTCGCCCATCGTCTCGCGCATCGCGGGCGTCACGAACGGCGAGGGCGATTCCTCGACGACCTTCTGATGGCGGCGCTGGATCGAGCATTCGCGCTCGAACAGATGAACCGCATTACCGTGCTTGTCGGCGAATACCTGGACCTCGATATGGCGCGGTTTGCGAACGAATTTCTCGACGTAAAAGCGCCCGTCGCCGAATGAGGATTTAGCCTCGCTGGAAACAGTGCGCACGATCGCGCCAAGGTCCTTGTCGTTCTCGACCAGCCGGAGTCCTTTGCCACCGCCGCCCGCCGCAGCCTTGATCATGATCGGAAATCCAATCTTGCGGGCGATCTCACGCACCTCGGCCTCGGTTTCGAGCGTGTCGGGCGAGCCCGGAACGACCGGAACCCCGGCAGCGGTCATCAGCTTTCGCGCCTCGACCTTGTCGCCCATCGCCTCGATAGCCCTGGGCGGCGGACCGATGAACGTTACGCCGGCCGCCTCGACGGCGCGGGCGAAGCCGGCGTTCTCCGAAAAGAAGCCGTATCCGGGATGGACCGCGTCGGCTCCGGTTTTCTTCACCGCCTCAAGTATCTTCTCCGTGTTCAGATAGCTCTGGGCGGCAGGCGGAGGGCCTACCGGGACCGCGTAGTCGGCTTCGCGCACGTGAAGCGCGCTTCGGTCCGCATCCGAGTAGATTGCGACCGACTCTATTCCCAACTCGCGGCACGCCCGGATGACCCGGACCGCGATCTCTCCGCGGTTGGCGATAAGAATCCGTTTGAACATCAGCTTTCCCTGGAATCCGGCAGCCGGCCGCATAGCCGGGCCGGACCAATTCATTTTATATCCAAACCCCGGCAGGGGCAGGAATAGCCTTGTCGCGCCGTCCTGCGCTCACAGCGGTATATTCCCGTGCTTCTTCGGCGGGTTGGTATCACGCTTGTTCTCGAGGGCCTTGAGCGCGGTGATAAGGCGCGGGCGCGTGTCGCGCGGCATCAGCACCTCGTCAACGTAGCCGAGTTCTGCGGCCTTGAAAGGATTCGCAAAGGTGTCACGGTACTGCTCGGCAAGCCGGGCGCGTTCGGCAACCGGATCCTCGGCCTTCTGAAGCTCGTTGCGGAAGATGATATTGATCGCCTGCTCCGGACCCATCACGGCGATTTCCGAAGTCGGGTAGGCGAAGTTGAAATCACCCCGGATATGCTTGGACGACATGACGTCGTACGCGCCGCCGTAGGCCTTACGCGTAATCACGGTGATCTTCGGGACGGTCGCCTCGCAAAAGGCGTAGAGCAGCTTGGCGCCGTGGCGGATGATGCCGCCGAACTCCTGCGCGGTGCCGGGCAGAAAGCCGGGAACGTCAACGAAAGTCACGATCGGGATGTTGAAGCAGTCGCAGAAGCGCACGAACCGCGCGCCCTTTATCGACGCGTCGATATCCAGGCATCCCGCGAGAAACGCGGGCTGGTTCGCAACGATACCGACCGAGTAGCCGCCCAGGCGCGCAAACCCGATCATCATATTGTGCGCCCAGTCCTTCTGGATCTCGAAAAAATGGCCGTCGTCAACCACGCGGCGGATGACATCGCCCATGTCGTACGGCTTGTTGGGATTTTCCGGAACTATCGAGTCGAGCGCCGAATCGCGCCGGTTGGGATCGTCGTTAGTCGGATGAAACGGCGGATCCTCGGTGTTGTTCGACGGCATGTAGGACAGCATCTCGCGAATCGTCAGGAGCGCGCTCTGGTCGTCGGGCGCCTCCAGATGGCATACGCCGGAGCGCTGCGAATGAGTGTCCGCGCCGCCCAGCTCCTGCATCGTGACTTCTTCGTGGGTGGTCGCCTTGATGACGTCGGGGCCGGTGATGAACATGTACGACGTATCGCGCACCATCACGACGAAATCGGTCATCGCCGGCGAGTAAACCGCGCCGCCGGCGGCCGGTCCCATAATCGCCGAGATCTGCGGCACCACGCCCGAGGCGAGCACGTTGCGAAGGAAGATATCCGCGTAGCCGGCGAGCGAGACCACGCCCTCCTGGATGCGCGCGCCCGAGCCGTCGTTCAGGCCGATCACCGGGCATCCGGTCTTCATCGCAAGATCCATTATCTTGCAGACTTTTTCCGCAAACGCTCCGGACAGGCTTCCGCCGAAAACCGTAAAATCGTGCGAGAAGATGCACACCTGGCGCCCGTCGATCGTGCCGAAACCGGTCACCACGCCGTCGCCCGGGATCTTCTTGCCGGCCATGTCGAAGTCGGTAATCCGATGGGTCTTGAACTTGTCGAGTTCGACGAACGACCCGCGATCCAGGAGGAATTCGATTCTTTCGCGCGCCGTCATACGCCCCGACTGGCGCTGGCGTTTGAGGCGTTCCTCACCGCCGCCCAGTTCCGCCAGGCGTGACAGCTTCTGCATCTTGTCGACGTTTTCTTTTAGGCCCATGTTCCCAATAAAAAATCCGCCGGGGTGCAACTGAACCCCAGCCTGAAGCTAAGCGGCGCGCAAGCGCCCCGCAAATAGATAACGCAACCGCCCGGCCGGTTAAAGCCGCGCCGAACAGCCCAGCCGGCCTCCGTTTAATTGGCCGCCCGCGGCGTGAAGCCGCGAAATTCAAGATAGTCGCCGGCTTTCACGCCGAAGCGCTTGCAGAAACCGGCGTTCACCTCGAGCACGTACTTCGAGTTGCCCCCGACTGCAAGCAGCCGTTCCGAATACGGCGCCGCGTTCGTGACGATGCCGATTATGCGCCCTTCGCCGTTGGCGAATATCATATCGAGCGGAATCTCAGTGTTCTTCATCCAGAAGCGCACCGGCAGCGCCTTTGGAAAAATGAAGATCATGCCCGCGTCGGGCGCAAGACGCTTGCGATACATAAGTCCGATCTCGCGCTTGGCGGGAGTGTCGGCAATCTCGACCTTCACCGTCGCAATCGCGGCGGCATCCCCGCCCGACGGCCGGATTGCGACTTGCGGCTTGGCGCAGGCCGACAGGGCTATCGCGAGCAGTGCCGCAAGGGGCAGGAACCTCAAACTATTTCGCGTCACATCCGGAGTTTAGCCGTCATCGGGCACGATCTGGAACCGCTCGAAGCGGACAGGGTTCGGCCCGGCGCCGGGGCAGGACCCCATTTTTCGCCGGGGGATTCCGCCACGCCCGAGCGCGGTTCCACGACGTGACGCATCTCTTTGCGGCGGACGCCGCGCTGAGCGACTATGGGGAGCGCGCCTGTCGCCGCCCACGCGCGAAACGGAGGAAACCGTCATGGATTATGGAAAGTACCGGTGCATCAAGGTCGAGAAGGACAACAAGCTTGCGACCGTGACCTTCAACCGGCCCGAATCGCTGAACGCGGTCAACTCGGAACTGCACGACGAACTCGAGCATATCTGGGTCGACCTCGCCGCTGACGAGGAGATCAACGCGATCCTCCTGACCGGCGCGGGCAAGGCGTTTTCCGCAGGCGGCGACGTCAAGGCGATGAAGGCGCGATGGGGCACTGAGGAAGGCCGCAAGTGGACGCTCACCATCCCGTCGGCCGGACGCCGCATCATCCAGAACCTGCTCGACGTCGAGCAGCCGATAATCGCGGCCGTCAACGGCGACGCGATGGGTCTCGGCGCGAATATCGCCCTCCTGAGCGACGTCATCGTCGCGTCGGAAACGGCGAGGATCGCGGATACGCACGTCAAG
>JAJYMR010000375.1 GCA_021786815.1 Deltaproteobacteria bacterium | reverse complement strand
CGACAGCAACAGCGCTGCCTGCGTCCGGATGGACCCTGATTGGGCGCGGACTTGCGCGAAGATGCCCGGCGTGCGGACGCGGCACGATTTTCAGGTCGCATTTCAAGATGAATCCGGTATGTTCCGAATGCGGCGTGGTGTTCTGGAAAAACCAGGGTGAGTGGTTGGGGCCGGCCATAATGGACTACACAGTGGCCGGCGGTAGCGCGCTTATTGCATGGGCAGCGACCGCCTTTTTCGGGTTTTCGGAGTACGTACAGCTTGGTATCGCGGCAGCCGCGGCCGCGCTCGCCTCGATTGGGCTCGCGCCGTGGTCGCGTAGTCTGTGGACAGTGCTGCTTTATATGTTCGGAGAGATGGACGTGCCGGAAGCGAAGCGCCTCAGTGGCTCAGCGAGCGCATCAGGCTTTCCCGATAGAAATAAAGATTTATGAGCAGACGCTCGAGGTATGCCGGGCGGAACACTCGGCCGAAGGCATTTTCGTACGCGCCTATCGTGCTGGCGAGGACTTGCCTCGGGTCGCGGCCGTCCGCTTCGGAAGCGAATAGGCCGCGACTCTGTCGGGACGTGCAATGACCGAGCTTCGCCTGATGTGGCGCAACACCCGAATGGTCGTGCTGTGCGCGATCTCGGCGGCGCTTTACGCGGCGGTGCTGGTGCCGTTCAAGGTAGTGCCGCTGATTCCGGGCGTCACCGAACTTCGCCCCGCTAACGCGATTCCAATCGTGTGCTCGTTCCTGTTCGGACCCGCGGCGGCGTGGGGTTCGGCGATCGGCAACATGATCGGCGACTTCTTCGGCGGAGTCTCGCCCGGCGACCTGTTCGGCTTTTTCGCCAATCTGTTCTACGGCTTCATCCCCTACAAGATCTGGGAAATCATCTCGCGCGGCGAAGGCCCCGTTATCCGTTCGCCGTGGATCGCCGTCAAGTATTTCGCCGCGTGCCTGGCCGCCAGCGTGCTGTGCGCGGATTTTGTCGGATGGGGCGACAATCTGCTCGCGCTCAGGCCGTTCTCGCTGCTCGGCAACGTGATCATCTTCAATAACATGGCCTCCGCGATGCTGCTCTCGCCGTTCATCCTGGCCGCCGTCTATCCGCGCGTGCGGCGGGGCAGGATGCTGTACGAGGAGTTGATGCCCGAGATAAAGCCCGCGCCGATGCCGCGCAAGACGCTCGGGCTGGCGCTGCTCGTCGCGGGCGAAGTCGGCGCATGGATTACCGGCAACCTGCTTTCGACCGGGTACTGGACGCCCGGGTTTCTGCCGGCGTGGATGGCGGCGGCGCCGTATGACAAATCGGTCGCGATGATTGTAAGCCCGTTCATGCTCCTGGCGGTCGTTGGGCTATGCCTGATGTAAAAGCGCAAACGCCGGATATCGAACCTGTCGATACCGCTGTCGAAGAGGCGATCGCGGTCGAGGGGCTGAGCTTCGCCTATCGCGACGCGGCGCGCGCGGCGTTGAGCGAGGTCAGCTTCGCTCAGTCCGCAGGCGAGATGATCGGCGTGATGGGTGCGTCGGGCGCGGGCAAATCCACGCTCGCCAAGTGCCTTAACCGGATCATTCCCGAACTCGAAGGCGGAGAATTCCGCGGGATCGTGCGAATTTCGGGACGGCCGACCGCAGGGGCGCGTGTCTATGAGATCGCGCCCAAGGTCGGGATGGTCTTCCAGGATTTCGAATCGCAGCTATTCTCGACCAGCGTCGCGCATGAAGTCGCCTTTGCGCTCGAACAGATTGGGATGAGCCGTGAGGAGATGCTTCGGCGAATCGGGCCGGCGCTCGAAGCGGTCGGGCTTGCGGGCTTCGAGGAGCGCGACCCCACTTCGCTCTCGGGCGGCCAGAAACAGCGGCTTGCGATCGCGGCGGTGCTCGCGCTGCGTCCGCGGATTATCGTGCTCGACGAGCCGACCACCGATCTCGACCCCGAAGGCCGCGCCGAGGTCTTCGCGCTTATTCGGAAACTGCGCGAACAGGGGCTGAGTCTCGTCGTGATCGAGCACGAGGCCGAGGAACTGAGGCGATGCGATCGGCTGGTGCTTCTTAGCGAAGGCTCGATTATCGCCGACGGTCCGCCCCCCTCGATAATGACCCGCATGGAGATGCTCGAAAACTCGGGTGTCCATCCGCCGGGCCTGAATAGCCTGCTTCATCTGCTCGGTATTGGAGGGCACGCACGAAGTATCGAACATGCCGAAGCCGAGATAAGAAAACGCTTTCCGGGCGTGCCTTCGGCGCCGCCCGCTGAAACGCCGGCGAACGAGGCCGTGCGCGCTTCGCGTGGCAAAGCGGCCGCGAACCAGCCGCCCGGCGCGCTGATCCGGGTCGAAAATGTCTCGTTTTCCTATCCCGGCGGGCCGCGCGTGCTCGACGGCGCTGACCTCGCCATATCGGCGGGCGAATTCGTCGCGATAATCGGGCAGAACGGCTCGGGAAAGACGACACTCGCCAAGCTCGTCATCGGGCTGCTCAAGCCGGATTCGGGAAGAATCACGATCGACGGGCGCGACCGTTCAACGCTTCATGCGGCTGCGACCGCGCGCGAGATCGGTTACGTATTCCAGAATCCCGACCATCAGATTTTCGCCGCGACGGTTGAAGACGAAGTCGCTTTCGGCCCGCGCAACTTCGGACTCGACCCGCAGGAGATCGAGCGGCGATGCGCCGAGGTGCTTCACGCCGTGGGCCTCGAGAACGAGCGCAAAAGCGATCCGTTCCTGCTGAGCAAGGGCCAGCGTCAGCGGCTCGCCGTCGCGAGCGTGCTGGTGCTCAGGCCCAAGGTGCTGATCCTGGACGAGCCGACCACGGGACTCGACTACCGCGAGCAGCGCCGCATGATGAAGCTTGTCGCGGAGTTGAACGAATCGGGCGTGGCGATCGTGATGATCACGCATACGCCGTGGCTGGTCGCGGAGTACGCGCGGCGGGTGGTGCTGATGCACGCGGGGCGCAAGATTTTCGACGACGGCGTGCGCGAGTTCTTCGGGCATGACGCGATGCTTGCGGAGTCGTCGTTCCGCGCGCCGGAGGTGACCGCGCTTTCGCGCCGGTTCGGCACGGTCGCGCTCACGGCGGAGGAGATGGCCGCGTGGCTCAGGGAGCATTGCGGATGAAGACCACGCTTTATATCGAGCGCGACTCCTTCGTCCATCGGCTCCATCCGACGGCCAAGGTCTTCGGGCTGTTCGTCGTGTTCTGGTCGATCTACTGGGTGGACAATCCGCTCGCGCTGATGCCGCTTGCGCTAATCGTTCTCGCGATCGCGCTGATGATGGGTGCGTGGGAGAACGTGTATCGGTTCCGATGGTTCTTCATCCTGATAATCGTGCCGACGATGCTCACCTGGATGCTGTTCTACCGGGTGGGCAAGCCGCTGATCACGCTTCCGCCTTTTTATGTGAGCGAGGCGTCGCTGATGTTCGGGTTCGGACGCGGACTCAAGGTCGGAGCGCTGGTGCTCGCCTCGGTGCTGTTTCTCTCGGGCACGAAGGTCGAAGAGCTGGCTGTGGGGCTTTCGCGCCTTGGGCTTCCGTACCGGCTCGGCTTTACGATAACGCTCGCGTTTCGGCTTGTGCCGCTGTTCATGGAATCCGCGCTGACCGTCGTCGATGCGCAGCGGCTTCGCGGCTACGACTTCGACGCGGGCGGGCCGTTCGAGCGTATCCGGCGCTACGTTCCGGTCGTCGTGCCGGTCTTTATGGGGGCGCTTCGCAAGGCGAACAACATGGCGATGGCGCTGGAGGCGCGCGGCTTCGGCCGAACCCATCGCCCGACCAGCTTTATCGAATACCGGATGCATCCGCGCGACGCGGCTGCGTTCGCGTTCTTGCTTGCGCTCGGCGCCGTTTCCTTCTGGATTTACTATAGCGGCCTCGGCGCGATTCCCACCGGCTAGCACGCCTGTCATTTCGCGCCCGCGCTGTTTGGGAAGTCGGCGCAAGGCGTGCTAATTAGAACGTTTCCGAAGTTCTCTCGGATAGGCCTTTTCCTATGCTGTTTGTGATTATCGGACATGACGGTCCCGACGGCGCCGCACTCCGTCCCAAATTGCGCCCGGCCCATCTCGACAACCTGAGGCCGCTCGCCGAGCGCGGCAAGGTGGCGATCGCGGGGCCGTTCACCGATGGAAGCGGCAGCCTGATTATCGTGGACATGGACAGCGAAGCCGATGCGCTCGCGTTCGCCCAGAGCGATCCGTACACAACCGGCGGCGTGTTCAACCGGGTTGAGGTGAAGCCCTTCCGCAAGGTATTTCCCGAATAGTGTCAACCGCCGGACGCGGCTAATGGCTCGGATGCCGGGTCCGCCCCGAACATGGAGCATCGATGGCAGGCGCATTATCCGACTTGAAGATCGTTGAACTGGGCGAGCTTGTCTCAGCCCCGTACGCGTCGAAGCTGATGGCCGACATGGGCGCCGAGGTGATCAAAATAGAGCGCCCGCGCATCGGCGACAGCTCGCGAAGGCGCGGCCCGTTTCCCCGCGACGAGGCGCATCCCGAAAAGAGCGGCCTCTTCCTTTATCTCAACACGAACAAGCTCGGCGTCACGCTCGACGTTGCGACGCCCGAGGGCTTCGAACTCTTCGAACGGCTCATCGCCGGCGCGGACATCCTGATCCACAACGTCGTGCCGCCCGAGATGGACCGCGTCGGGCTCACCTATGAGCGGCTTGCCAGGGTGAACCCGAGGCTCATCATGACCTCGATCACTCCGTGGGGTATCGACGGCCCCTATCGGAACTGGCGCGCCGAGGATCTCACGGTCTGGGCGGCGGGCGGTGTGTGCGTCCTCAACGGCGGCGGCCCTGAGCATCCCGAACTTCCCCCGCTCAAGACCTTCGGTCATCAGTCGGGTTATCAAGGCGGAGTGCATGGCGCGGTGGCCACGATGGGCGCGCTGATGGCTCGGCTGCGCGACGGCGAAGGTCAGCATGTCGAGGTCTCGCTGCAGGAGACGATCGCGTCGATGCTCGAGATGACCTTCGAGTACTGGCCGTATATGAAAACGGTCGCGAACCGGCTTGGAGCGAAGCCGATTGCGCCAGTCGAAACGATGGAGGCCAAGGACGGCTACATCTACATCTGCTGCATCGAAGACCATCAGTGGGACCGGCTGGTCGAAGTGATGGGAAGCCCGGAATGGGCCAAGGAGGACATCTTCGCCGACCGTTTCAAGCGCGCCGCAAGCTGGGACGCGCTCAAGGTCTTCCTCGGCGAATACGTGAGCCAGCAGACCGTGCTCGGGCTTTACAAGGCCGCACAGGCGAAAAGAGTTCCGCTCGCGCCGGTCTCGACGATGGGCGATCTGCTGAACAGCGAGCATCTGAAGGCGCGCGGCTTCTTCGTCGAAATCGCGCAGCCCGTTGCCGGCACGCACAAGTATCCCGGCGCGCCGCTCAAGTACGAAAAGACGCCGTGGGAGATCCGCCGTCCCGCGCCGACGCTCGGACAGCATAATGAAGAGGTCTTCGGCGGGCGGTTGGGTCTCGAGAAGGCGCGATTGAACCAGCTCATCAACAAGGGTGTCATCTGATGGCGAAGAAGCTGCCGCTTGAAGGAATCAGAATCGCCGACTTCACGTGGGTCTGGGCCGGTCCCTACGGCACGCTCCAGCTTGCCCATCTCGGAGCCGAAGTCATTCGTATCGAAACCACCACGCGTCCGTGCGTCACCCGGATGCTCCCGCCGTGGCCCGACGGCAAATTCAGCGGGCCGAACTGCTCGGGCTATTTCAACCAGTACAACCAGGGCAAGAAGTCGATAACGCTGAATTTCAACCATCCCGAGGCCCATGAGGTCGCGCGCCGTCTTATCAAGGCAAGCGATGTCGTGACCAACAATTTCGCCGCCGGTGTGATGGAGCGCCTGGGCTTCGGTTATTCCGAAGTGAAGAAGCTCAAGTCCGACATCATTATGATTTCGCTTACCGGCTATGGCGACACCGGCCCGTACAAGGACTTCGTGGCCTACGGTCCCGCGCAGGTGCCGCTTTCGGGGCTCTCCTCGCTGACAGGATACAAGGGGTGGCCGCCGATGCACGCGGGATTCAGCTACGCCGATCCCAACGCGGGAGCGCACGGCGCGCTCGCGGTGCTGATGGCCCTGTACCATCGGGCGCGCACCGGCGAGGGCCAGTACGTCGAGATGAGCCAGTGGGAGTGCGCGATCGATCTGCTCGCCGAGGGGACGCTCGAATACACGATGAACGGGCGCGAGCCCGAGCGAAACGGCAATCGCGATCCGCAGATGGCGCCGCACGGCAACTTCAAATGCCTCGACTGGCCCGACAAGATCGCCGATTTGACCGTTGACCGCTGGATTTCGGTCGTGTGCGCCGACGACGCCGAATGGGGCCGGCTCGCCCGCGCGATGGGACGGTCGGAACTCGCCGACGATCCGCGCTTCAAGACGCTCGCCGCGCGCAAGAGCAACGAGGACGAACTCGAAGCGATCGTCACCGCATGGACCTCGACTCGCGACCCCAAGTCGGCCGTCGAGGAATTGCAGAAGGCAGGCGTCGCGGCCGGCGTGGTAGCCGACGCCAGGTATCTCTCCGACGATCCGAATCTGGCCGCGCGCAACTATTTCGTCCGCAAGGAGCATCCCGAAGTCGGCGTGAAGCAGCATTGCGGAATCCCGTGGCGGATGAGTGAAACGCCGTGCGAAGTGCGCTCCGCCGCGCCGACCATCGGGCAACATACCGACGAAGTGCTGACGCGCACGCTCGGCTACAGCCGCGCCGAACTTGATGAACTCAGGAAAAAAGGCGCGCTCGACTGAATTCGCGCGCGAATAGGTGTCAGGCGATGAGAACGCTCGAGGTTCTGCTCGACCATCTGATGTTCCCCGAAGGGCCGCGATGGCATGAAGGAAGGCTCTACTTCTCCGACATGCACGCGCACAAGGTGATGACCGTCGATCTGAACGGCGCAACCAGCGTCGTCTGCGAGGTTCCCAACTGGCCGTCGGGCCTCGGATGGCTGCCGGACGGTCGGATGCTGGTGGTCTCGATGACCGACCGCAAGCTGATGCGCCTGGACGCGGACGGGCTCAAGGTTCACGCCGATTTAGGCGCGCTTGCCGCCTTCCATTGCAACGACATGGTCGTTGACGGCAAGGGCCGCGCGTACGTCGGTAATTTCGGTTACAACCTCTACACCGACGAGGCGCAAAAGCCGGCTGAACTCGTGATGGTGACGCCGCAGGGCGCCGCTAGCGTCGTCGCGCGCGACCTGATGTTTCCCAACGGCGCCGTTATCACGCCCGACGGGCGAACGCTGATCGTCGGTGAATCGATGGGGCATCGGCTGACCGCATTCGATATCCAGGGCGACGGTTCGCTCGCGAATCGCCGCGTATGGGCCGATCTTGGCGAAGCCGTGCCCGACGGAATCGCGCTCGACGCCGAGGGAGCAATCTGGGTGGCCTCGCCGTTCAGCAACGAGACGCTTCGCGTGTTCGAGGGCGGACGCGTCGCCGAGCGGATCAAGACGAGCCAGTTGTCGATCGCGTGCGCGCTCGGCGGTCCCGACCGCCGCACGCTTTTCATTCTGACCGCGCCGACGGTCGATCCGGACCAGTGCCGCGCGAAGCCGGCGTCGCGGATCGAAATCGCGCGGGTCGAAGTGCCGGGCGCGGGATGGCCGTAGGGCAGGGGTGATGCAAGCCGCGGCGCGCTTCTCTAAACTGTCTGGTGAGGGAGAGGTGTTGGATGGCTGCCGCCGCTAAAGACGAAATTTTCCGGGAACGGCGCAAGCGGTTTCTCGCTGCAATAGGCGAGGGCGCTGTCGCGATACTTCCGAGCGCGCCCGTCGCGGTGCGCTCCAACGACGTCGAGTACGTCTATCGCCAGGACAATGACCTTTATTACCTGACCGGGTTTACCGAGTCGCATTCGGCCGCGATCCTCGCTCCGGGCCATCCCGACGGCGAATTCGCCATGTTCGTGCTGCCGCGCGACAAGGAGCGCGAGACCTGGACCGGAAAACGCGCGGGTGTGGAAGGCGCGATGCTCGACTACGGCGCCGACAAGGCTTACACGATCGACGAATTCGACAAGATCGTGCCGCGCTACCTGGAGAAGGCCGAGCGCCTGTATTACGGAATCGGTCCCGACGAGCAGATGAACCGCCGCGTGCTTGCGATGGTTCATGCGGCGCAGGCGATGCGTCCGCGCACCGGAGCGGGACCATCGGCCATCTTCGAACCCCGCGAGATTCTCCACGAGGCGCGCCTTAAGAAGGAGCCGGGCGAACTCGAACTGATGCGCCGCGCGATCGCTATCTCCGCCGAGGCTCACAAGCGCGCGATGGCCGAGGCGCGCGGCGGGATGATGGAGTGGGAGGTCGAGGCGCTGGTCGATTACACGTTTCGCAAAAACGGCGCGGCCGGCCCGAGTTATCCTTCGATAATCGCGAGCGGCCCCAACGCCGCCGTGCTCCATTACGTCACCAACGATCGCGAGCTTCGCCAGGGCGAACTTCTGCTGATCGACGCTGGATGCGAGTATCGGTTTTACGCCTCCGACGTCACGCGCACCTTTCCGGTCAACGCGCGCTTCAGTTCTCTGCAGCGCGCGGTTTACGAGGTCGTGCTCGAAGCGCAACTGAAGGCGATCGAGACGATAAAGCCGGGCGTCCGCGTCGAGGATCCGCATAATGCGGCCGTTGAGGTGCTGGTCGAGGGAATGCGCCATCTCGGGCTGCTCACGGGCTCGAAGGACGAAATAATCGCGAGTGGTTCGTACCGCCGCTTCTACATGCATCGCACCAGCCATTGGCTCGGGATGGACGTTCACGACGTGGGGCTTTACCGCGTCGGCGGCGAGTCGCGCGCGCTTGAACCAGGGATGGTTCTGACGGTTGAGCCGGGACTCTATATCGCGCCCGACGACGAAGAGACCTCGGAGAGTTTTCGCGGTATCGGGATCAGGATAGAAGACGACGTGCTGGTGACGCCCACCGGCCACGAAGTGATGACCTCCGCGGTCCCTAAGAACATTTCCGACATCGAAGCGCTGACTATCGGTTAATTGACTCCTTGTCAACGACAACCGAACCAAAAGCTTGCACAGGGAAGCCGCACCGGATTATACGATGAGCTGAGAGCGGAGAGTGTGCGGGAAATCCCGCTTCAGAGGGGGCCGCGTTCCTTGTCGCGTGCGAAACTTTTCGCGCTTGCTCTGATCTGCACATGTGCTGTTTCGGCATGCTTTCAATGGACTGAAGACTCGCAGGGTAATCTTCAATCGGTCGGATTGCCGGGAGTGCCGATCTGGAAATCGAGCGCGCCCCCGGCCGAGTTGAAGCCCGCCGATTTGGGCTTTACGCCCGAGGAAGCATCGAAATTCGGAGGTCCTGTCCTGGTTGAGCCGCCCGCCCCCGGGTCCAGGGCATATCGCTATCGTTTCTATTCCGCCGGGAACAACAAGTGCGAGAGCGACCTGAAGAAATTGCTCGCTGAGCGCAGAAGCTCCGGCGCGACCGGCCCCGAACCCTATTGCACCAACCGCCCAACCGGCCCAGCCACGCGGGGAAATGGGTTTGTCTTCTGAGCGCTCGGCGCCCGGGCTTCGACGAGCCGTCGC
>JAJYMR010000232.1 GCA_021786815.1 Deltaproteobacteria bacterium | reverse complement strand
ACTCGATTACTTCCCAAAGGATTCACTTTATTTTATCGACGAAAGCCACGTCACGGTCCCGCAGCTCGGCGGAATGTACCGGGGCGACCGCTCGCGCAAGCAAACCCTGGTCGATTACGGCTTCAGACTTCCCTCGGCGCTCGACAATCGCCCGCTCAACTTCGAGGAATGGGAGTCGAAGACCAACCAGGTGGTCTACGTTTCGGCCACGCCGGGCGACTATGAACTCAGAAAGTCGGGTGGGCTGGTAGTAGAGCAGTTAATCCGGCCCACCGGGCTTGTCGATCCCGGAATCGAGGTGCGCAAGGCGGGCACGCAGGTTGACGACCTGCTCGAGGAGATCCGAAAGCGCGTCGCGGCCCAGGAGCGCGTGCTCGTAACCTGCCTGACGAAAAAGATGGCCGAGGATCTGACCGATTACTATCACGACCTCGGCGTGCGCGTGCGCTATCTGCACTCGGATATCGAGACGATCGAGCGCGTCGAGATAATCCGCAGCCTGCGCAAGGGCGAGTTCGACGTGCTGGTGGGGATCAACCTCCTGCGCGAGGGCCTCGATATCCCGGAGGTGTCGTTGGTCGCAATCCTCGACGCGGACAAGGAGGGTTACCTGCGCTCGGCCCGCTCCCTTATCCAGACGATCGGCCGCGCCGCGCGAAACGTGAACGGCAAGGTCATCATGTATGCGGACACGATGACCGATTCGATGCGGCGCGCAATCGATGAGACAAATCGGCGCCGCCAGAAGCAGCTCGCCTACAACCAGGAGCACGGCATCACGCCCGTATCCGTAAAAAAGGCGATCGACGCCTCGCTGGTCGAGATGTATTCGCCCGAATGGGCCGTCGTGCCAGAGGTCGAGGAAAAAGCCGCCGAAACCGGCGACGAAGCGATTCCGCCGCACGAACTGCCCGACCTTATCTCGCAGCTAAGGCGCGAAATGATGGAGGCGGCGGAGGAACTGGAATACGAGCGCGCCGCGGAACTGCGCGATCGGATAAAACGTCTTGAGCGCAAGGTCTTCGGTCTCGATACACGTGTAGCGGAACGTTCCGTCGCGCGTCCGGGCGTATCGCCCGCCGGGGTGAACCATCGCGGCGGCAAGCGTGGCAGGGTATCCAGGGCGCCCGGTGAAGCAGGCTCGCATGCGAGCGAGGCCGCGCGGGCGCGTCTTGAGAAGCACAAGGTCCCGGAAGTCAGCGAAGTCGGACTCGACGCGCGAAAGCGCAGGAAGGGCGCAGGCGCCGCGACTGGCCTCGCAGCGGGAGCCAAGAGCGCGGGGACCCCACGCCAAGGCAAACTCAAACTGGTCCCCGACCAACCCAAGGATTAACCGGCACGAACGCGCATCGGGCCGTTTCGCTTCGGCGGCGGCGCGCTCGCGACGGTTTGACAGAGCGAGGGCTGATACGATGGAGGATCGTGAACTACTCCGACGCACGTTCGATTTGCAGGCCGAACTCTATCAACGAGCCCGGCCCGATTACCCGAAAGAAATATTCGACGACCTGTACGAGATGACCGCTCTTAAGCCGGGCGCGCGCGTGCTCGAAGTCGGCTGCGGCACCGGACAAGCGACGCGAGTGATGGCGCGGCGAGGTTGCCGAGTCGTGTGCGTTGAGCTTGGCGAGCATCTGGCTGCCGTGGCGCGACGCGAACTAGCCCAATTCAACGATGTCGAAGTGTTCACGGCGCCATTCGAGTCGTTCGAGCCGCGCGCGGCCGATTTCGACCTTGTGCTCGCTGCTACCTCGTGGAGATGGATCGATCCGGCTGTGCGCTATCAAAAGGCCGCGCGGATGCTGAGGCCCGGCTGCAGTCTGGCAATCATCGATGGCGGCCATCACGTTTTCCCGCCCCGCTTCGATCCATTTTTCAAGCAGGTCCAGCGATACTACGACGCGGTCGGCGAGAGCGCGCACGACTGGCCTTCGCCTGAGGAAGTGCATGATCTGCGCGGCGAGATCGAAGAGAGCGGGCTGTTTGGCCGAATTGAGATACGGCGCTACGTGTGGACCGTTGATTACTCAGCCGAGCAGTATATCGACGTGCTGAATACCTACTCCGGCCACATCGCGATGACCCCAGCGATGCGGGAGAGGATTTTCACCGGCGTTCGCGAGCTTATGGCGGATCGAGCCGACAAGCCAATTCGCAAGCACTATCTCAGTATCCTGCACGTTGCCGCGGCTTAAAGGCCGGTAGTTGTAACAGACGTTTGCGTTGAATGGTCGCTATGCGTCGGACCGATCTACCGGCGTTAATGATCCCGTGCGTGCGAAATGAAAGCTTAAATTCGTCCGAAATGACGGAGGTGCGCATTTCGTCGGGCATGGTGTGTCGGCGGTTGCACTACACGGTGGATATCCTCTAAGGGTAATTCACCTCGAAAGCGGGGATCCCGGCCCGGCGCTGAATCAAGCCTCGGGTGGATGCCATGGAAACCCACGACTACGACGTGATCGCTGTTGGCGGTGGACTCGGCGGTGCGGCTCTCGCCAAGGTGCTCGCCGAAAATGGCTTGCGCGTTCTCGTCCTTGAGCGAGAGCGGGAATTCAAGGACCGGATCCGCGGCGAGTTCATGGCCCCATGGGGCGTCGCCGAAGCGCAAAAACTCGGCCTCTACGACCTTCTGCTCGGAACCTGCGCGCACGAGATGCGCTATATAAACGTGCCCGGGTTTCCGCTTCGCGACCTGCCCGCGACCAGCCGCCAACGGCTTCCCGGGCTCACTTTCTTCCATCCCGAAATGCAGGAAGTCGTTCTCGACTGCGCCCGGCAGGCGGGCGCGGAAGTGCGGCGCGGGGTGAGCGTGCGGCAAGTCAAGCCGGGACGTCCGCCCGTCGTGACTATCGAGGATGACCATACGGTGCGCGAACTCACCGCGCGTATCGTCGCATGCGCCGACGGGAAAAGCTCGATGGGCCGGACGTGGGGCGGCTTCAAGCAGAATCGCGGCAGCCAGAAGCTGCTCGGCGCGGGCGTGATGTTCGAGGAGATGGACGTCGCGGACGACACGGGCGTTATCGTCACCAGTTTCGAACTCCGGCAGATGGCGCTGTTGTTTCCACAGGGCGGCGGGCGCGTTCGCGGATACCTCACTTACGAGCCGGAGCGGGTTGCACGCCTCCAAGGCCTCGCCGATACGCCGCGATTTGTCGAGGGATGCGTACGAACAGGCATCGCTTCCGAATGCTACGCCGGGGCGCGCGCCGTCGGACCTCTGGCTACCTTCGACATGACCGAGCATTGGGTCGATCACCCTTACCGTGATGGAATCGCGCTCGTCGGCGACGCGGCAGGCGCAACCGATCCCACCTGGGGGCAGGGTCTGAGTATCACAACGCGCGACGTGCGGCTGCTTACGGAAAATCTGCTCGGGTCAAACGATTGGGATGAAGCGGGGCACGCCTATGCCCGCGCTCGGGATGAGCACTTCAAGGCCGCGTTGACGACACATAGCTGGCGGTTCGAACTCTTCTTCGGCAAAGGGCCCGAAGCCGACGCGCGGCGCGCGCGAGCATTGCCTCTGATAGCGATGGAACCCGATCGCATGCCCGACGACCTTTCGAGCGGGCCCGAGCTGTATTGCACCCAGACGGTCAGACGCCGCTTTTTCGCCGAGGATTGAACTCCGCAGACACCCAAGCTTCCCAGCTTTACCTCGCCTCGGGAGTGCATCGGAAAGAGACTCTGACTGCTTCCAAACGCTCCATGTGGGCGCTTTCGCGCCATTTTTAGCTTTGACCAATCTTCGCTTGATTAAACATCGGCTTTGAATCGCCCGCAGACGCTGCGCGACGATTTTGGCCTCATTCGCGCCAGTTGTTTCGAAAAGGCACGATGCATGCTTGCGCGAATCGCAGCGCACGCTTGCTTGGGGTGTACGTGCACGTGCGCTGTTAGGTCAATTTCGAACATTTGCGGAGCCGCTTTTTCTCGGTTCGTGGCAGGCCGCGAAGAGGAGAACACGCCATGGAATTTGGGATGCTGCACCTGTTTGAGAATCCGATCGGCAAGACCGAGGAGCAGATCGTCAGGGAACAGTTCGACCTCATGCGTGCGGCCGAAGACCTGGGTTTCGATTCGATCTGGCCCGCCGAGCATCATTTCACCGAGTACGGCTACTGCGCGTCGCCCGCGGTTACGCTCGCTGCCATGGCGTCGGTGACCAAGCGGATCAGGCTCGGCACCGGGGTGGTGGTGCTGCCCTTCAACCATCCGATTCGGCTTGCCGAGGATTACGCGATGCTCGACCTGATGAGCGGGGGCCGGGTGGATTTCGGAGTGGGACGCGGCTATCAGCCCAACGAGTTCCAGGGCTTCCAGATCGACCAGACCAAATCACGCGGCATCTTCAACGAATCGCTCGAAATCATCCTGCAGGCGTGGACCCAGGAGCGGGTCAACTTCAAGGGCGTCCACTACCAGTTCGTGGACCAGCCGGTGCGGCCCAAGCCGCTGCAGAAACCGCATCCGCCGGTATGGATTGCAAGCCTCTCCGAGGCGACCTTCCCGATGGTGGGAAAGTGGGGATTCAACTTGCTGTGCGCTCCGGTCTTCGGCTTCCAGGGCAAGGCCGCCGACGATTTGATCGTCAAGTACCGCAACGCGCTGCGCGCCGGCGGCTACGATCCCGCGACTCGAAGGATCGGCGCCCTGTGCATGGTCTATTGCGCCGAAACCACCGAGCAGGCGCGCCGCGAGTTCGCCGATCCGGTGCTCTGGTACTACAGGACGATCTCGAAATACGTTGCGCCGCCGGTCGGACAGGGGCCAATCCACGGCTACGAGCTGTACACGAAGACGCGCGACCTCGCCGCCCACATCACGTGGGATCAGTTGCTGGAAGCCGGCGCGGTTATATGCGGCGATCGCGACTACTGCGTCGAGCAGATCCAGAAGGTCAGCGAGCGCTTCGGCGTGAGCCTGTTCCTGTGCTGGACGCGGCTCGGCGGCCTGGACCATCGCAAGGTCCTCAGGAGCATGGAACTCATGCACAAGTACGTGATTCCGCACTTCAAAAAGGGCGGCGCGGCGGCTTACGCCGCGACTGCGGCACAGGCGGCGAAATAAGAGGGGCTGCTTCGGGTCGAGACGGACATCCGAACGCGAAGTGGGAGCCGGGACGCATTTGAACATCTATGACGTCAGCGCGGTGAACGGCCGCATGCAGTCCGGGAGCGGCTGGTCGCCCTCGGCTTCCAACGAAGGATTGGCGCGGCGCGGGCGGCCCGCGTTTTCGGCGCGGCCGCTTCCCGCGACCGGCGTCGAGCAAGCCGTGCGCAATAGCCGCCTGGCGGTGATGATCCTTATAGCCGCGGAGGCGATGATCTTCACCGGGCTCATCGGGGCGTTCGTGGTCTATAGGCTTGGAGCGGCATTTTGGCCTCCGCCGGGCCTACCACGGCTTCCGCTCTTTGTAACCTCGCTCAACACGGTTGTGCTTCTCGGCAGCTTGGTCACGATGAGGGGCGCGGTTGGGGCCGCGCGGGACGGAAACCAGGCCGTCTTCAGGCGCCGTCTCGCGCTGACCGGATTGCTGGGCGCGACTTTCCTGGCTGTTCAGGGCAGCGAATGGGTTCGGCTAATTGCGCACGGCCTCAGGCTGACCAGCGGCATGTACGGCGCGACCTTTTACACGCTGATCGGCCTTCACGCCCTGCACGTCACGTTCGCGGTTCTCTGGTTGCTGTGGCTGGCGAGCCGGACTTCGCGCGACCGCGTTCGATCGCGCCTCGCGGCCGTCGAGGCGTTCTCACTCTACTGGTATTTCGTTTGCGCGGTATGGCCGGTCCTTTTCGTGCTGGTGTACCTGCCGTGAGGAAAAAGGATACAAGGGGCGGCTCGCCCGGTTAGCCGCAAGGAGGTGGGCAGGACTGCCCTGTTGAGTAGAGGCGATGCTTAGCTGGCTTCCGCACAATGTATCAACTTTCGGTGGCTCCGTAGATTCGACGATTAGTCTGATTTACTACATCGTCGGCGCCTGGTTCCTGGCGGCTGAAGGCCTGCTGGTGTTTTTCGCCCTGCGCTACCGCCGCAAGCGTGGCCGCAGCGCTTTCTACAAGCGCGGTGAGACGGCCCGCCAGGCGGCGTGGATCCTGATTCCCGCGGCGGTCGTGCTGTGCCTCGACCTCGGAATCGACGCATCCGGCGCGAGCACCTGGCATCTGGTGAAGGAGACACTGCCCGCCAACGCCGTGCAGGTCCAGGTTACAGCCGAAAGATTCGCCTGGAAGTTCACCTATCCGGGGCCGGACGGGAAATTCGGGACTCCGGACGACGTCACGCTGATCAACGAACTGCACGTGCCCGCGGGCAGGCCGGTTGAGCTGATTCTCCGCTCCAAGGACGTCATCCACAGCCTCTTCATCCCGAACTTCCGCTTCAGGCAGGACGTCGTGCCGGGACGCACGATCGACGCATGGTTCGAAAGCCGCACGCCGGGAACCTACGAGCTGGGCTGCTCGGAGTTGTGCGGCGACGCCCACTTCGACATGCGCGGCACCGTAATGGTGCAGGATTCGAAGGATTACGCGGCGTGGCTGCACAAAACCTGGCCTTCCGCCGCGGCCGGAAGCGGCAAGGTATCGGCACAAGCGAACAAAGGTTGAGGGAAGCTCGTGATGGAAACGACGTCAACAGCAATCGCAGGCAGCACTCACGCGACGCCGGGCTTCTGGCGGCAGTATGTATTCTCAACCGATCATAAGACGATAGCGAAGCAATATCTTGGCATCTCGGCCTTCATGGCGCTGGTGGGAGGGCTGTTGAGTTATCTGATCCGCTCCCAGCTTGCCTGGCCGGAGAAGCCGGTGGCGGGATGGGGCTTCGTCGGTCCGGACTCGTACAACGCGTTCGTTACGATGCACGGCACGATCATGGTGTTTTTCGTCGCGATGCCGTTGTTGTTGGGCGCGATGGGCAACTTTCTGATCCCGCTGATGGTTGGGGCCGGGGATATGGCCTTCCCTCGGCTGAACCGGCTGTCGGTGTGGACTCTTTTCGTCGCCTCGCTGGTGTTGCTCAGCTCTTTCTTCGTTTCCGGCGGTGCGAGCCCGGCCGGATGGACGGGTTATGTGCCGCTCTCGGACGTTCCTAAGTACACAGGGGCCTATTGGGGGATTAACCTCTGGCTAATTGCGCTCGCGCTCGAGTTCGCATCCTTCTTGATGGGCGGCGTGAATTTTCTGACCACTGCGATAAACATGCGCGCGCCGGGGATGACGTTTTGGCGGCTGCCGCTGATCATATGGATGCAGGTCACGGCGAGCGTCATCTTCCTGCTCTCGGTCGGACCGCTTATTGGCGGCGCGATAATGCTGTTTCTGGACCGAACCCTTCACACCGGCTTTTTCGTGCCCGGCAAGGGCGGTGACCCGCTGCTTTGGGAGCATCTGTTCTGGTTCTTCGGCCATCCCGAGGTTTACGTGGTCGCGCTGCCCGGGTTCGGCGCGATGCTCGAGATCTTTTCGGTCTTCTCGCGTGAGCCGATCTTCGGCTACCGCACTATCGTTTACTCGACCATCGCGGCCGGCGTTCTGAGCTTCGTGGTTTGGGCGCATCACATGTTCGTAAGCGGGATGGACCCGCGGCTCGCGGCGCCGTTCAGCGTCACGACGATCCTGATCTCGGTGCCGTTCGCAATAATCGTGTTTGCGATGATCGCGACGCTGTGGGGCGGTTCGATAAGTTTCGAGGTGCCGATGCTGTTTGCGCTCGGAGGACTCGCGACGTTTATCGTCGGCGGCGTGACGGGAATATTCCTCGGCTCGGAAGCCGCGGACATATACTTTCACGGTACCTATTTTGTAGTCGCCCATTTCCATTACACGCTGTTCCCGACGGTAATCTTTGGCGGGTTCGCGGCAATCTACTACTGGTATCCCAAGATGTTCGGCCGGATGATGAACGACGCACTGGGCAAGGTGCACTTCTGGCTGACGATGATTTTCTTCAACGCGGTCTTCATACCGCTATTCCTGCTTGGGATAGGCGGAGCGCCGCGCCGGGTTTACACGTTCGAGGCGTACAACTTCCTGAGACCCCTGCAACCGCTCAACGTGATCGCAACCTATGCCGCCGTCGCCCTGCTGCTCGCTCAATTGCCGTTCCTCGTGAACTTTGTCTGGAGCCTTGCGCGCGGCAAGGCGGCGGGCAGGAACCCGTGGCGCGCAAACACGCTCGAATGGACCACTGACTCGCCGCCGCCGCACGGCAATTTCACCACGCAACCCATCGTCTATCGCGATCCGTACGAGTACAGCGTGCCGGGCGAGACGCACGACTGGCTGCCGCAGAATCAGGCTGAACCGCCGGCGGTGGCCGTGGCGGCGGATTAGGTCATCGCGTCACCCGGGGGCGCAGCGTCACTCAACGGAAACGAAGCGCAGGGATTCGGAGACAGGCTAATGAGTTCGACCGCCACTGTTCTGACACGCAATGCTCCGCACAGCGAGGGGATTCGGAGCATCCCCATCGGCAAGATCGGCATCTGGTGGCTTCTGGCCTCGGAAATCATGGTTTTCGGCGGACTCATAACCTCCTATGTGCTGCTTCGGATCAGCCATGGCGGATGGGCCGAGCAGGCCGCGCACGTCAGATGGCAACTCGGCACGTTAAACACTGCGGTGCTGCTGACGAGCAGCCTGACGATGGCGCTTGCGCTGAGCGCGTCACGGCAGGATCGGCGCCGCCGGACGGCAACTTTTCTTCTGCTTACCGTTCTGTTGGGAGTCGCCTTCCTCGGGATCAAGGCGTTCGAGTACACCGGGGAACTGCGTGAGGGGTTCACGCCGGCGTCGGGCCTTTTCTGGTCGTTCTACTACGGCATGACCGGACTTCATGCGCTGCACGTCACCGCCGGGATCGTGGTCAACCTGACGTTCTTTGTGATGGCGGTGCGGGGCGATCTGTGGGACGGAAAGCAGGCGCGCCTCGAGTACGCAGGACTGTATTGGCATTTCGTGGATGTGGTCTGGATATTCTTGTTCCCGCTGCTTTATCTCTCCTGACCAGGGTGCATCTCGCGGACGTGGAGAAGGTACCGATGATTAATATGGCTGGCGATGATCACTCTTACGTGGCGATATGGGGATGGCTGCTGGGACTGCTGATCGCGGGAGTGTTCGTATTCACGCTTCACCTGGCGACCGTGACGCTGCTTTTCATCATCTTCGGGGTGGCCGCGATCAAGGCGATCCTCGTGGTGCGCAACTACATGCATCTCAAGGCCGAGCATGTATTGATATATGCAATCGCCGGCATTCCCATTCTGCTGGTAATCGGCATGTTGCTCGCGCTCATACCGGATATCGTTTTCCACCGATGACCCGGAGGCGGACGTGATGCGCCGGATACTATTGTCAATTGCGCTCGTGTTGTCCGTTCCGGGCCTCGCGCGGGCGTGTCCGCTATGCTTCTCCTCCTCCGGAAGCGGCACGTTGCGCGGCTTTTACCTGAGCACGGCCCTGCTCTTGATGATGCCGTTTGCACTTATTGCTCTGGTCGCGTTCTGCGCCTTCGCCGACCAACGGCGAGACTGTGCGGCTGACAACGCTGCAGCGCCCCTGCGTCTGGATGAGCAGGAAGCAACCAACGACG
>JAJYMR010000281.1 GCA_021786815.1 Deltaproteobacteria bacterium | reverse complement strand
GCCTGATGGACGAGCAGCGCGACCGCGCCCGCGCCGCGCGCAAGGAAGAAGCGGTTGCGCCGGAAATCCAGCTCGGACCGGCGGTCGCGTCGCGCTTCGTCGGATATCACGCCTACGAGGGCGAATCCGAGGTCCTGGCGCTCGGCGGCGAGAAAGACTCTATCGCCGTGGTGGTCGCGGAAAGTCCCTTCTATCCCGAAGGTGGCGGGCAAGTCGGCGACCGCGGAGTTATCGAGACCGAATCCGGCGCGATTCTCGAAGTGCTCGACACGCGAAAGGGCAACGGCGCCATAATCCACGTCGGAAAGCTGCTTCGCGGTGAGCGCGGCGAGTTCGAGCGCGGCCGGCGCGTCAGGCTCAAGGTCGATCGCGCGCGGCGCGACGCCGCGATGCTGAATCATTCGGCGACTCACATCCTGCACTACGCGCTGCGCGACGTGCTCGGCGCGCAGGTGCATCAGGCCGGCTCGCTGGTCGCGCCCGATCGCCTGCGCTTCGACTTCTCCCATCAGGGCTCGGTTGCCGACCGCGACCTTGAGACGATCGAGGAGGAGATCAACGCGCGTATCCGCGAGAACGCCGAAGTGCGGACCGAAGAGATGGCTTACGACGACGCGATAAAGGCGGGTGCGCTGGCTTTCTTCGGCGACAAGTACGGCGACCGCGTGCGCGTGGTCCGGATGGGTGATTTCTCGATCGAACTGTGCGGCGGCACGCACGTGAATCGCAGCGGCGACGTCGGCTTCTTCAAGCTCGAAGCCGAATCCGGCGTCGCGGCCGGAGTGCGCAGGATCGAGGCCGTCACGGGCCAGGGCGCGCTCGAAACAATCCGCCGGCGGGAGAAGATTCTCGAGGAAATCGGGAGCCATCTGGGCGCCCGCGATGCGCAGGCGCTGGAGCGGCTCGAAAAGCTGCTCGCCCGCGAAAAGGAACTGGAGAAGAAGCTTCACGCGCTCGAACAGAAGCTCGCCGCGGGCGCCGGCGCGGCCGGTGCGGAGGAGAACGTCCGTGAAGTCGGCGGGATCAAGCTCGTTACCCGCAAAGTGGAAGGCGTCGAGGCGCGCGCGCTTCGCGAGGTGGCCGATCGCCTGCGCCAGAAACATCGTTCGTGCGTGGTCGTGCTGGGCTCCGCGCTCGGCGAAGACAAAGTCGCGATTCTGGTCGCGGTCACTCCCGACCTGACCGCGCGCGTCAAGGCGGGCGACATTATCAAGCGAATCGCGCCGATTGTCGGCGGCTCGGGCGGCGGACGCCCCGACTTCGCGCAGGCGGGCGGAAAAGATCCGTCAAAGCTTGACCAGGCGCTGGAGCAGGTCGCGGCGGCGCTCGGATGAGACGGCGCAGCCGATCTCCGGCTGACAAAAGCGTGCCGCATGATTACCTTTGTGTTAACGGCTCGCCCGACTTCGATAGGGCTATGCGATTCGGCTTTTAATGAGCACCGGAAAAGGATTAGGGTTAGGAAGGGTTATCCCTGAAGCGGGCCAGTCTCGAAAACCGTTGGAACGAGGTCAAGGGAAAGTATTTCTCAATTAGCGACCGAAGATTCTCTCGAACTACATTTCGACGACCATAGGCTGTTCACCGACCTGCTCGGTCAGCATGACGCCCACTTGCGCACGGTCGAGCAGGCGCTGGGAGTGCGGGTCGCCGTCAGCGGCACGTCGTTGCGCATCACCGGCGGCCAGGCGGAGCAGGTACTCGCCGGAAAACTCTTCGGAGAGCTGTACGAACTGCTCAAAAGCGGCTACTCGGTCTACGCGAGCGACGTCGAGTACGGAATTCGTATCCTGCGCGGCGACCGCAACGCCGAACTCAAGGACATCTTCCTCGACACGGTTTACGTGTCCGCGCACAAGCGCGTAATCGCTCCCAAGAGCGTCCATCAGAAGCTCTACATCGACGCGATCCGCGGCCACGACATCGTCTTCGGTATCGGCCCGGCCGGCACCGGAAAGACCTATCTGGCGATGGCGATGGCGCTGTCGGCGCTGATGAAGAACCAGGTCACCCGGATGGTGCTGTGTCGGCCCGCGGTCGAAGCTGGTGAAAAACTCGGCTTTCTGCCGGGCGATCTCGCCGAGAAGGTCAACCCGTACCTGCGCCCGCTTTATGACGCCCTTCACGACATGGTCGACTTCGACCGGGCGCGCCGGATGCTCGAGCGGGGCACTATCGAGGTTGCGCCGCTTGCCTTCATGCGCGGGCGCACGCTCAACGATTCCTTCATCATCCTGGACGAAGCGCAGAACACCACGACCGAGCAGATGAAGATGTTTCTCACGCGGCTCGGCTACAACTCAAAAGCGGTCATCACGGGCGACATCACCCAGATAGACCTGCCGAGCGGCAAGCTCTCGGGCCTGAAGGAGGCGCGCACCGTGCTCGCCAACACGCCCGGTATCAAGTTCGTCTACTTCGATGAGCGCGACGTCGTGCGCCATCGCCTGGTGCAGGCGGTAATCGCGGCCTACGAGGCCTTCAACGGCGACGACGCGATGGCTTCCGAAGAGCCGGCGGCATCGCCCGGCGCCGATCCCGAAAAGGCCTGATTCGTTGGGCGTCGCGTTTCGATGCGATACTGCGCGTGGACGCGGCTTCGCGCGGGCGCTCAAGCGTGACGCAGCCGCGCTGCTCGAAGAAACCGGCCTTTCGGTCTGCGAGCTTTCGCTTTCGATCGTCTCGGACGAGACGATTCGCGAACTCAACCGCGATTTCAGAGCAAAGGACGTCCCGACGGACGTCCTTTCGTTTTCCCAGATCGAGGAGCGCGGCAAGGCGCCGCCGGACCCGTACGCGCTGCCAAATCGGCCCGGGATGCCGCTTGGAGACGTGGTGATATCGGCTGACACCGCGTTAAGGCAGGCGCGCGAGCTTGGAGTTCCGCCCGCCGAGCGTCTGAGGACGCTTCTGATCCACGGCTTTCTCCATCTGCTCGGCCACGACCATGAGCGCTCGCCCGCCGAGGCGCGCAGGATGTTCGCGCGCGAGCGCAGGCTTGCCGCCCGCCTCGACGTTCGCTCGACGCCCCGGACGCGCCCGGGCGACCGTCGCGCGAAGGCAAAGGCGCCGCGCGGCTCGACGAAAGCGAACGACGAAAGACGGGGGCGAGCGCGATGAAACGCGAAAGAGCCGCGCTGCCCTCGTTGCCGACGCTCACCCATTTCACCCGCGCGTCGGGCACCCAAAGCGCGCTCGACAACCTGGTGCGAATTCTCAGCGAAGGAACGCTCAGAGGTGCGACCCGGATGGTTCGCAGCGCTAGGAAAGCAGTATGCCTGTTCGACGTGCCACCGGCCGAGCTTTCGGGACTGCTTTCGCGGCGAAACCGCCGCCGTTACGAGCCGTTCGGGATCGCGGTCGATAAGCGGTATGCTTTTGAGAAAGGAGCGCGGCCGGTAATCTACATGCCGTTTCGCGAGGCCGAGGCTATTCTTAGGCCTGAAGAGATTTGGCGCGTGGTGAGTATCGACTTTGAGCGCAAACCGCCGGTTGATTGGACTTTTGAGCGGGAATGGCGATTGCTCGGCGACCTGCCACTGGTGCCGGAGCTTTCGGTGGCGCTGGTCGAGACCTGGCGCGACGCCGAGGAGATTTTCGCCCGTTTTGAAGGAGAGCCGCCGTGCGCCGGGGTGCTCCCGCTGAACGAGATTTTCGATAAGCCGTGAAACTATCGTCGAACACGATTACACGCGCCGCGCTGGTTGGAGCGAGCGGGCTTGCGCTTGCGCTCGCGTTCCCGAAGTTCAACGTGAACCTGCTCGCGTGGGTCGCCTTCGTGCCGCTGTTCTACGCAATCGAGGGTGAGCCGCTCAAGCGCGTATTCGGATGGGCGTGGCTGCAGGGACTGGTCTGCAACGTCTTCTCGCTCTACTGGATCACCATCACGTTACATCGCTTTGCCGGCGTTCACATGGCAATAGCCGTGATGCCGATGCTGTTGCTTGCGGGGGTGATCGCGCTTTACGGAGCGGTCGCGGTCTTCGCCGCCGAATTCATCTCGCGCCGGCGCAGGATTTCGTTCGTGCTAACGATGCCGCTTGCGTGGGCCGGTCTCGAATGGATACGCAGCTTCTTTCCGATCGGATTCCCGTGGAACCTGCTCGGCGAGAGCGCGTACCAGATGCTCAACCTGGTGCAGTTCGCCGAATTTACGGGCGCCTACGGCGTCTCGGCCCTGATAATGCTCTTCAACGTCGTCCTGTTCGTGGTCGTGTTCCGACGCGAGACGCGAAAGGTCCAGACACTCGGACTGAGCGTGCTGACGGGCCTGATGGTGGCGGCCGTGGCCTTCGGCATGTGGCGGGTTCATCAACTGGACAACGCCCCGGCCAAAGGCCATCTGCGGGTCGCGATGGTGCAGGGCGACATCCCGCAATCGATCAAATGGAACCCGAAGTACCTCACCGAGAGCGTAAAAGTTTACTTCAACCAGACCGCTCTGGCGGCGCGCCAGGGAAGCGACCTTGTCGTATGGCCCGAAGCGGCCGCGGCCTTCCTGTTCCAGCCGCATGACAACTATCCGGCGCAATTCGCAGGCGACGCCGCCTATCGCGAGGCGCTGCTCGACCTCGCCCGCACGACCGGCGATCCGATCCTGTTCGGCGCACCCGCGCTCGGCGTGGAAAACGGCGAGCTTGGCTTTTACAACCGCGCCTACCTGGTCACGGGCGAGGGCAAGGTTGCGGGCTTTTACGACAAGATTCAGCTCGTGCCGTTCGGTGAGTATGTTCCGCTGAAAAGCGTGCTCGGCTTTTTCGTCAACCGGGTCGTCCACGGATTCGGCGACATGTTCCCGGGCAAGACGCAAACCATCTTCGAGGTAAAGGGCGCAAAACTCGGCGTGCTCATCTGCTACGAGAGCGTGTTCCCAGATTTGACCCGGCTTGCGGTCAAAAAAGGCGCCGACATCCTGCTCAATATCACCAACGACGCGTGGTATGGCCGCAGTTCGGCGCCGTATCAGTTGCTCGCGATGGCGGCGATGAGGTCGGTCGAAACGAAAGTTCCGGTAGTGCGGGTCGCGAACACCGGAATAAGCGCGGTGATAATGCCGACCGGAAAAATAACCGCGCCAACCCCGTTGTTTAAGCGTGGCACCGAGATCGAAGACGTCGCGTGGCGCCCGGAGCGCACCGTGTACGCCGTCGTGGGCGACGTATTCGCCGAAACCTGCTTCGCGCTCACGATGTTCGGCTTCATCATCGCCCTGATATGGCCGCGCAAGCTCAACCCGCTCGAAGCGCGGGTCGAGGAAATCCTTTCCCGCAATGGCAAAAGCTCAAAGCGCGCGGCGGTTAATTGACGCCGCAGCTTCTGGCAAAATGTTCCTGCAGGTACCGCAGTTTCCCGTAGAGGTGGTTTTTTGATGCTTAGCGAAATGCGCGAACGGTTGAACGATTTCGAAGCCCGCGCCGCGAATCTCGGGAGGCGTCTTTGACGTCCCCCGGCTGACCGTCCGTCAAAAGGAACTTTTCGAGCAATCCTCCAAGCCCGACTTCTGGGATCGGCCCGAGGCGGCGCAGGCCGTCCTCAAGGAGCAGGACCAGCTCCGCGAACAGATAGAAGCGAACAAGCGCCTGCAGGACAGGCTCGAGGAGACTCGCGTTTTTCTCCAGATGGCCGAGGAAGAAGGCGCCGAGGACTCCGAGGCCGCACGCGAAGCCGAAGGGGCGCTCGCGGCCGCCGGCGTGGAGCTCGAAAAACAGGAACTGCGCGTGATGCTCGCCGGCGAGTACGACCGCCTCGGCGCAATCGTGTCGATCCATCCCGGCGCCGGCGGACTTGAAGCGCAGGATTGGGCCGAGATGCTGCTCAGGCTGTACATGCGATGGGCCGACCGGCGCGGCTACAAGGTTGACCTTGCCGATTTGCAGCCCGGCGAGGGCGCGGGCATCAAAAGCGCAACCTTCACCGTCGAGGGCGATTACGCCTATGGCTATCTCAAGGCCGAAGCCGGAATCCATCGGCTCGTACGCATCTCGCCCTACGACGCGAGCGCGCGGCGCCACACGTCCTTCGCGTCAGTGTTCGTGTTCCCGGCAATCGATGAAAAGATCGAGGTCGTAATCAATCCCGCCGACCTCAAGGTTGACACTTTCCGCGCAAGCGGCGCTGGCGGCCAGCACGTCAACAAGACTGACTCCGCCGTGCGCATGACGCACATTCCGACCGGGATCGTCGTGAGCTGCCAGAACGAGCGCTCGCAGCATAAGAACCGCTCGATGGCGCTCAAGATCCTGAAGGCGCGCCTGTTCGAACTCGAGGAACGCAAGAAGCGCGAGCAGTTCGAGCAGTTCAGCAAGGAAAAAAAGGAGATCGCATGGGGCAGCCAGATCCGCTCCTACGTGCTCCAGCCCTATCGCATGGTCAAGGACCATCGCACCGGCGTTGAGATCGGCAACACCGACGCCGTGCTCGACGGCGCGATCGATCCGTTCATCGAGGCCTACCTGATGGGCGTGCGCAAGGGCGACGCGGCCGCGATGCCCGCCTGAACGCGGCACCGCGGCACGCCCGACTTTTCGAGCTTGCGTTCGCCGTTTCTCGCGCGCAAAGTCGAAGGCGCAAATCGGGCATGCGCAGTATCGCACGCCTTGCAATCCCAACTCGGAGTCGCCGGATGATAGACGTTTACTTTTGGGTCACGCCAAACGGGTACAAAGTCACGATCATGCTCGAGGAACTCGGGCTCCCGTATAACACGATCCCGATCAATATCGGCAAAGGCGATCAGTTCAAACCCGAATTTCTGAAGATAAGCCCGAACAACAAGATTCCCGCGATGGTCGATCACGACGGGCCCGACGGCAAACCGCTCGCGATCTTCGAGTCTGGCGCGATCCTGCTTTACCTCGCCGAGAAGAGTGGCAAGCTGATGCCTGCCGACACCCGCGGCAAATACGACGTCATCCAGTGGCTGATGTTCCAGATGGCGAGCGTCGGCCCGATGCTCGGCCAGGCGCATCATTTCCGCCGCTACGCTCCGGAGAAAATCCAGTACGCGATCGACCGCTACACCAACGAAGCGCGCCGCATCTACAACGTTATCGACAAGCGGCTCGCCGAGGCCGAATATCTCGCCGGCGACTACTCGATCGCCGATATCGCGACCTTCCCGTGGATTACCCCGCACAACTGGCAGGGACAGGCGCTCGAGGATTTCCCGAATCTGAAGCGATGGTACGACGCGATAAACGCGCGGCCCGCCGTCCAGCGCGGAGTCGCCGTGATGCGCGACGTGCTTGAAGAGATGCGCAAGCGCCAGCAGCAACAGCAGCAACAGCCGGACAAGGAATCGTGGAACAACCTGTTCGGAAACCGCCAGTACGAAAAGCGCTGACCCACCAGGTCTGAGAACAGCGGGGCATGGACGCTCTGAGTCCGTGTCCCGCCGATACCGCCGCTCCGTCACCCTTACGCTTTTTCCGCATCGGGGCCAAAACCTCCACTTTCGTCTCCCTCCCATCATTCGTCGGGTCGAACGAAGACGCGTCGGAATCGGTGTCTGGTTGTAATAGCCCACCACCACGATATTCGTCGCTGATCGCGAACTTGAACGGTTCGTCGTTCACGGGCACGCCGCCAAGCTGCTCGCTCCAGGAGGGCGGAACGCCGCCAAACTCCGTTACCATCGATCTGGGCGCCAACGACCCCGGCGTCGCGGTGAACCCTGCGACCCATCAGGCGTTCATGACCGGCGAAGGCACCCCGGACGTTGCCTTGGTATCATTGCCGAAGAAGACGGTGACTCAAATTGATTCGTCGATGGTCTCGGCGGTTACGTCAACGCTTCCCAACACGCCCGACGGCAACTCCTTCGAAGCGGAAGCATTCCCCTACTACACCACAGTCGACGTGCAGCATAATCGGGGTTATATCGTCGACGATTATTCCAATTACCAGTGGCTCGCGCAGGTGGACCTGAAAGTGTTCCAGAAGAATCCGAGCGGCATTAGCACTGTGCTGCCGTCCGGTACGTGCGGGACATCGGTTGCCACTACCTTCGGATGCGACAACGGAAACGGCGTGGTGTACTTCCCGCTTCCGGCTCCGTAATAACAATCATCTCTGACGTGAAGACCGGCGAAGCGCTATAGCTTCGCCGGTTTTTCTTTGCCCTTACGGCCGCTCGCGGGCCGCGTCGAGCAGCTTCAGAAGCGCATTAACCGTCTCGGTGGCCGGAACGTCGATCCCGTGGCGGCGCGCGGCCCGTATCACCGCGCCGCAAATCGCGTCGTACTCAAGCCGCTTTCCGCGCTCCACGTCCTGCAGCGTTGACGGTTTGATCGCGTTCACGTTGGGATGCCTGCCGATCTGCTCGAGATGGCGGTCGGCATCCTGCTCGCTCATCTTCGCGCCCTCAGCGCGCCCGACGGCGACCACTTCGAGCATCAGGCGCCGCATCAGGGCGCGCCCGTCGGGATCGTTTAGCGACTCGCCGACGGTGCATCGCCCGAGCGCCGAGACCGGGTTCGTCCCGTTGTTGCCCATCAGCTTGTACCATCGGATGGTCTTGAGGTCGTGCGTCAATTCGCCAAGGATGCCGGCCCGCCGAAACATCTCGGCAAACTTGAGAGCGCGCGGCGTTTCGCTGCCGTCAAGCTCGCCGAACTCGATTATGCCCGCCGCGGTATGAACCAGCTTTCCGGGCGCAACCATCTCGGCGCCGACGCGGGCATTCCCGCCCATCACGGCGCTTCGCGAAAACACCGTCGCAAGCGCATCCTCGTTCTCCACACCGTTCTGGAGCGTCATGACGACGCTGTCGGGCGCAAGGCATCCGGCGAGCGCCCGCGCCGCCGCCATCGTGTCGTACGACTTGACGCAGAAAAGGATGAGATCGTAGGGAGCGAATTCGCCGGGACGGTCGGTCGCGCGCACGGCGAGCGTCGCGTCGCCCTTGAAGCTTTTGAGTTCGAGCCCGCGCTCGCGAAGCACGCGCAGGTTCTCGCCGCGCGCACAAAAATACACCTCCTCGCCCGCCTGCACGAGCCGCGCGCCGAAGTAGGCTCCGACCGCGCCCGCTCCCATCACGAGAATCTTCATCGCGCTGCCTCCGGAACGATGGGAGTCTAGCACGCGGAGCGGCGGCACAGGGACGCGAGCGGTTGGCGCGGCACGCGAAAGGCGCCGGGCCCTACCCGTTTCGTTCGAGGGCCGCCGACCAGAGCTTGGATACGCGTTCGCGCAGTTCGTCGATCGTGCCGTTGTTCTCGACGACCAGCGTCGCGTGGCGGCGCCGTTCCTCGTCGGAAAGCTGCGCCTTGATTCGCGCCTCGGTCTGCTCTGGCTTCATCCCGCGGTCGCGCTCGATACGCTCGATGACCCGCTCGCGCGAGGCGACGACGAGCCAGATTTCGTCGAACAGCGGCTGCCAGTTGGCCTCGATCAGGATTGCCGCCTCGATCACGATTGGCCTGCGCTCGCCGCCCTCGCGCATCTCGCGCACCATCTCGCCCATCCGCTGAAACATCTTCGGATGCACGATCGCGTTCAGGCGCCTGAGCGCGGCCGGGTCGGCAAACACTATCGGCCCGAGCTTTTTGCGATCGATCGTGCCGTCGGGCGCGAGGATCTCCCTGCCGAAAGCCTCGACCAGTTCGCGATGGGCGGGTTGTCCGGGCGCGTA
>JAJYMR010000182.1 GCA_021786815.1 Deltaproteobacteria bacterium | reverse complement strand
GACGACCTGGTAGGCCGCGCGGCTGACAGCCTTGATCGCGAACGAGCTGAACAGGAACGGCACCGCGCCGCCAATCATCAGGCCCACGAACACGGTCGGCATGTTTATCTGCACGCCGAGCATCCCCAGATGCGCCTCATCTATAAAGGACCGGAACAGCGAGACCGCCGCGATAACCGCGGTCGCGATCGCGAGTCCCTTGGTGAGAGCCTTGGTGGTGTTGCCGATCGCGTCCATCCAGGAAAGCGTGCGCGAGGCCTCTTCCTGATGGATTCCGCCCATCTCGAAAATGCCGTGGGCGTTGTCGGTAATCGGCCCGTAGGTGTCCATCGCGAGGATGAACCCGGTGGTGGTCAGAAGGCCAAGGCCGGTGAGCGCGATCCCGTAGAACTGAAGGGCGAGCGAGCCGTGGAAGATGATCATCGCGCCGACGATATTTGCCGCGATGACGAGCAGCGCCCATACCGACGATTCGAGCCCTTCGCCCATGCCGGACAGGATGAGAGTCGCCGGGCCGGTGCGTGCCGAGGTTGCGGTCTCGGTGACCGGTCCCTTTTCCGGATGGGTAAAGTAATTGGTGAGCCAAAGCGTGACTACGGCAAGAGCGATTCCAAGAGTCGCGCACCAGGCGAAGCGCCAGTCAACGGCGCCCGTGCTCGGGTCCTTCAGGTAGAGAGCGTTGACGATGAAGAATCCGATGACCGAGGCGATCGCCGAGGTCATGTAACCGACGTTGATCGGGCGCATCGGATCGCGCATCGCGCTGCCCGCCGGCACCCTGACCGCCATTATCCCGAGAATCGAGGAGAAGACGCCGACCGCGCGCAGGATGAGCGCGAAGACGATGAGCTTCATCGCGAAAGCGCCGGCGTTAGCGCCATAGAGGGCCCTGAAATCCTTTTCACCGACGGCATACGCGGCAAGGATAATCGCCGCGACAAGAGTGACTTCGTAGGATTCGAAGACGTCCGCCGCCATCCCGGCGCAATCGCCGACGTTGTCGCCAACGTTGTCGGCGATAGTCGCGGCGTTACGAGGGTCGTCCTCGGGGATGCCGGCCTCGACCTTGCCGACCAGGTCGCCGCCCACGTCTGCCGCCTTGGTGTAGATGCCGCCGCCCACGCGCATGAAGAGCGCGGCGAGCGAGCCTCCGAAGCCGAAGCCGATCAGGACCTTCATCGCGTTCTGGCCGAAGACCAGGAAGATGATCGTCGCGCCGAGGAGCCCAAGCCCGACCGTGAACATCCCGGAGACGCCGCCCGCCTTGAACGCGAGTTCCATCGCGTCCTTGAAGCTGGTAAGCGCCGCGTTGGCGCTGCGGACGTTACCCTTGACCGCGAGCCACATCCCGACGTAACCCGCTCCGTACGAGGCGCTCACGCCCATCAGGAACGCGATCGCGATTCCTCCGGAAAGCCAGAAATCGTGATAGACGCTCCGATACATGAAAAACAGGGCCGCCATGATGATGAGCACGAACCAGATCATCGTGCTCACCTGCCGGTACAGATAGGCCATCGCGCCCTGCTCGACCGCCTCCGCCACGTCGGTCATCGATTTGGCTCCAGGGTCCGCCTTCATGACAGTGCGGACCAGGACGAGCCCGTAGCCCAGACCGATCACTGCCGAGACCAGTATGAGCCAGAGGATGAGTACCTGCCCGCTGGTCAAGGCTGGCAGAATGATATTGGATTCACTCATTTACGCTCGCTCTCCGAGATTCGGGATTTCGGGTCTCGGCGGCGGCTGTTAGCATGGGCCACAGGCCAATCCAAGCCCCAAAGATTAACTCACGCAGTCTAAGGTTTCTTGATTGTGAAGTCTAGCAATTGCGGCGGCCCATAAGAAGCAAGGTTTGGCGAAACCGCCCCTGCCGCCCTCATCAATAAATATCGCTCGCCCGACGCCTGCGGCGTTGATCCGGCAAGCGCCCGTATGTTTATCTCTTAAGACCGAATCCTATGAACGTAAATATAGAGAGCACTTCCGCACTCGGACGCAAAATCACCATCGAGGTCGAGCCTGACGAAATCAAGCGCGAACTCGACCGGGCCTACAACGAGCTTCGCCGCGGCGTGGTTCTGAAGGGTTTTCGCCCCGGGCACGCGCCGCGAAACCTGCTGGAGCGGTTCTTCGGCGACCAGGTCCGCAGCGACGTTATCCAGCGCCTCGTCAAGGAGTACACCGAAAAGGCGCTCGACGAGAACGCGCTCAAGCCCGTGGTCGAGCCGGAGATCGTCACCGAAGAGACCGAGCTGCCTCGAACGCTGAAATTCAGCGCGGTTTTTGACGTCAGGCCCGAGCTGGTCGTCAAGGATTACGAAGGGCTGAAGATGCCCGAGGAGACCGTCGAGGTAAGCGACAAGGACGTCGACGACGCGCTCGAGCGCCTGCGCGAGCGCCAGGCGACGCTCAAAAAGGTCGAGGGTCGCACCGTCGTCCAGGAGGGCGACGTGGTGCTCGCCACGGTCGAGGCCTTCGAGGGCGAAAAGTCGCTGATGGAGGGCAAGGCCGAAAACCGCCTGCTCGAGGTTTCGAAACGCTCGCTCGCCCATGGTATCGACGAGGTGCTTACCGGCGCTGAGTTGGACCGCGAGGTGCGCTCGACCCGAAGCTATCCGTCCGAGTACGACGACAAGGACCTCGCCGGCAAGACCGTGGAATGGCGCGCGGCGGTCAAGGAAATCTACGAGCGCCGGCTGCCTCCGCTCGACGACGAGTTCGCCAAGGATCAAGGCGATTGCCAGAATCTCGCCGAACTGCGCGATCGGGCGCGCGAAGGCCTGCTCGCGCAGGCCCGTGCCGAGGCCGATAGCCGGGCGCGCCAGGGCCTGCTCGACCTCATCGTCGAGCACAACCCCGTCGAAGTGCCGGAATCGATGGTGGCGCGGGAGCAGCGCGGAATGGAGGCGGAACTGGCGGCGACGCTTCGCGCTGGCGGCCTTTCCGAGGAACAGGTGGCCGAGCAGGTGCGAGCCAGCGCCGAGGAATTCCGCACCCGCGCCGACAAGCGCGCCCGCAATACCCTGATTCTCGACGCGCTGTCCGAGCAGGAGCAGGTCGAGGTGGACGACGAGCAGCTCGCCGAACGGATCGGCCTCATTTTGAGACAGAGCGGGCGCGGCCGCGACCGGCTTGCGGATTTTTATTCACATGAAGAGAATCGCGAAGCGCTCAGGCGTTCTATGCGGCGCGAAAAGACGCTCGACTCGTTGCTGGACAAAGCCAAGCAACGCTCCAGGGAAGATGCGCAAAGCGCATCGGCATGATAGGATGGACGCCCGTGGGGGAATTTCCGCGGGCGTTTCCATGTTGCCCGGTTTTTTCCAAACCGTTAAAATTTTTTTAGGGCAAAGCCGCATGCTGGGAGTGGCGCCAAACGCCGTCTCTGGCTCGGTTCTATGAGCAACCAAGTCCCGATCGTCGTCGAACAAACCGGCCGCGGAGAACGCGCGTACGACATTTATTCGCGGCTACTCAAGGACCGCATCGTCTTTCTCGGCACCGACGTCAACGACGACGTCGCCAACCTCATCATCGCGCAACTGCTCTTTCTGGAATCGGAAGATCCCGAAAAGGAGGTCAGTTTCTACGTGAACTCGCCGGGAGGGTCGCTCACGGCGGGGCTCGCGATTTACGACACGATGCAGTTCATCAAACCGCCAGTTTCAACCTTCTGTATGGGACAGGCCGCGAGTGCCGCGGCGCTGCTGCTCGCCGCCGGACACAAGGGCCGGCGCTACGCGTTGCCGCATTCGCGGATTATGATCCATCAGCCGCTCGGCGGAATGGAGGGTCAGGCCACCGACCTCGACATTCAGGCACGTGAGATTCTGCGCCAGCGTGAGCTGGTCAACAACATCCTGGTCAGGCATACCGGGCAGAACCTGAAGCGTATCGAAAAGGATACCGACCGGGACTTCTTCATGTCGCCGGAGCAGGCGGTTGAATACGGGCTGATTGATGAGGTAATCGTTAGCCGAAGGCCCTCTGAAGTAAAGCGTGGGAGAGATTATGGCGAAGCATGAGGACCGTTCTGGCAACCTGGTTTGTTCTTTCTGCGGCAAGAGCCAGGACGAAGTACGCAAGCTGATAGCGGGGCCCACGGTTTACATCTGCGACGAGTGTATCGACCTGTGCAACGACATCATCGCGGAGGAAACCGACAGCGAGGAGGCATTCAGCCAGACCTCCGCGGTGCCCAAGCCGGCCGAAATCAAACGGGTTCTTGACCAGTACGTAATCGGCCAGGAACGAGCCAAGAAAATCCTGTCGGTCGCCGTTCACAACCATTACAAGCGGATCGATTCGCAGATGGTGACCGGCGACGTCGAGTTGCAGAAGTCCAACATCCTGCTCATCGGTCCGACCGGCGTCGGCAAGACCCTTCTTGCCCAGACGCTCGCGCGTTTCCTGCAGGTTCCCTTCACGATTGCGGACGCGACCTCGCTGACCGAGGCGGGCTACGTCGGCGAGGACGTCGAGAACATCATCCTCTCGCTCCTGCAGAATGCCGACTACGATATCGAGCGATGCCAGCGCGGCATCGTGTACATCGACGAAATCGACAAAATAGCGCGCAAGGGCGACAACCCCTCGATCACCCGCGACGTTTCCGGCGAGGGCGTGCAGCAGGCGCTGCTGAAGATTATCGAAGGCACGATGGCGAGCGTGCCGCCCAAGGGCGGACGCAAGCATCCGCAGCAGGAGTTCCTCCAAGTCGATACGACCAATATCCTGTTCATCTGCGGGGGAGCTTTCGTGGGGCTGGATGACATAATCCGCCGGCGAATCGCGGGCAAAACGATGGGCTTTCGGGCCGATCTGAGCCATCGCGACCCGAAGAACATCTCCGAGCTGCTCAACGAAGTGCAGCCCGAAGACCTGCTCAAGTTCGGGCTCATTCCCGAGTTCGTCGGCCGGCTTCCGGTGATTGCAACTCTGGGCGAACTCGACGAGGAGGCGCTGGTGCGCATCCTGACCGAGCCCAAGAACGCGCTCGTCAAGCAGTACCAGAAGCTCTTCGACATGGAGAACGTGCACCTGAAATTCACCCAGGGGGCTCTGCGCGCAATCGCGCGCGAGGCGCTCAAGCGCAAGTCGGGTGCGCGCGGACTGCGGGCCATCATGGAGAGCATCATGGTGGACCTGATGTACGAAATCCCGTCACAGCCCAACATCAAGGAGGTGTTGATCTCGGAGGAAGTGGTAACCCAGAAGGAGCAGCCGCTCTTGGTTTTCCAAAAGACCGCCGAAACGGCTTGAACCGGGATCCGCAAGATGCTTTTTCGAAACGACAAGAAAGACAATCCGAATCAGACCGCCGCGGTGCCTCTCTTACCGTTGCGCGAGCTGATCGTTTTTCCGCACGAGGTCTATCCGATCTTTGTCGGGCGCCAGAAGTCCATAAAGGCGCTCGAGGTCGCGGAGGCCCAGAAGCGCCCGATTCTTCTCGTCGCCCAGAAGGACGCGAAGGTCGCTGAGCCCAGCGCCCAGGACCTGTACACCATCGGCACGCTCGGCGTGGTGGTCCAGTTGCTGCGCCTGCCCGACGGCACCGTGAAGGCCCTGCTCGAAGGCAAAAAGCGCGCCCGCATCGTGCGCTACCTGCAGCAGGACGATTATTTCCAGGTCGAAGCCGAGGAGATCGACGAAGTCTGCGACCGCACCACCGAGGTCGAGGCGCTGATCCGCTCCGTCACCTCAACTTTCGACAACTACGTGCGCCTGAACAAGAAAATTCCGCCCGAGATGGTCACCTCGATCGCGTCGGTTGACGATCCGGGCTTCCTCGCCGACAAGCTGGTCGGCCATCTCTCCATCAAGCTCGAGGACAAACAGGCACTGCTGGAGACCACCAATCCGGCCGAACGGCTTGAAAAGATCCTCGGCTACATGAAGTCCGAGCTCGAAATCCTTGAGGTCGAAAAGCGCATCCGCTCCCGGGTCAAGAAGCAGATGGAGAAGACCCAGAAGGAGTATTACCTCAACGAGCAGATGCGTGCGATACAGAAGGAGCTCGGCGAGAAAGACGAATTCAAGAACGAGATCCAGGAATTGGAAGAAAAGCTGCGCCGCAAGAAGATGCCGGCCGAGGCGCGTGACAAGTGCGAGCGCGAGATAAAGAAGCTCAAGATGATGTCGCCGATGTCGGCCGAGGCGACCGTCGTTCGCAACTACCTCGACTGGTTCCTCGCCCTGCCCTGGTTCGAGTACACCGAGGACAAACTAGACATCAAGGAAGCCGAGCGGGTTCTCGAAGAAGACCATTACGGCCTCGAAAAGGTCAAGCAGCGCATCCTTGAATACCTTGCGGTCGAGACCCTGGTCGGCCAGATGAAGGGGCCCATCCTGTGCCTGGTCGGACCTCCGGGTGTCGGCAAGACCTCTCTCGGCAAATCCATCGCGCGGGCGACGGGACGCAAATTCGTGCGCGTCTCGCTCGGCGGCGTGCGTGACGAGGCCGAAATCCGCGGCCATCGCCGCACCTACATCGGCGCGCTGCCCGGCAAGGTAATCCAGTCGCTGCGCAAGGCGGGCTCGTCGAACCCGGTGATGCTGCTCGACGAGGTGGACAAGATGTCCACCGACTTCCGCGGCGACCCGTCGGCGGCGCTGCTCGAAGTGCTCGACCCCGAGCAGAACTGCACTTTCAACGACCACTACCTCGACTGCGATTACGACCTGTCGAAGGTGATGTTCATCACCACGGCCAATACGCTCGACCGCATCCCACGGCCGTTGCAGGACCGGATGGAAGTAATCCGGATTCCGGGTTACACCGAAGTCGAAAAGCTCAATATCGCCAAGCGCTACCTGCTCAAGAAGCAGCGCGAAGCCAACGGGCTTCGCGAGGAGAATATCGAATTCTCCGACGGCTCGATTCTTGGCATCATCCGGCGCTATACGCGCGAGGCCGGCGTTCGAAACCTCGAACGCGAGATTGCGTCGACCTGCCGCAAGGGCGCAGTCGAGGTCGTCAAAACCGATCGCAACGCCCACGTCAAGGTCACCGGCGCAAGCCTGTCCAAGTATCTAGGGCCGCCACGCTTCCGCTACGGAATAGCCGAGACGGAACCCCAGATCGGCGTCGCGACGGGCCTGGCGTGGACGGAACTCGGCGGCGAACTCCTCAACGCGGAAGTTACGATTGTCCCCGGCCGCGGCAAGCTGACGGTCACGGGGCAGCTCGGCGACGTGATGCAGGAAAGCGCGCAGGCGGCGCTGAGCTACGTGCGCTCTCGCGCGGAAATGCTGGGCATGGAAAAGAACTTCTACCAGAAAATCGATATCCATATTCACCTTCCCGAGGGCGCGATTCCGAAGGACGGCCCCTCGGCGGGCATCACGCTGGCGACCGCGCTCGTCTCGGCCCTGTGCCGCGTGCCGGTGCGCAATGACCTTGCGATGACCGGCGAGATCACGTTGCGCGGGCGCGTGCTTCCCATCGGCGGACTCAAGGAGAAGGTTCTCGCCGCCCATCGCGGCGGTATCAAGACCGTCCTGATGCCGAAGGAGAACGAAAAGGACATCGAGGAAATACCGGCCCCGATTCTGAAGGGCGTGCAACTGATTCCGGTGGAGCACATGGACGAAGTGCTCAAGCGGGCGCTCGTTCTGGCCGATCCGGAAGCGTTCTTCGCCCCCAAGCCGGCGCCTACGGCAGTGCAGTTCGAGGAGAAAAACGAACTGGACAGTGACGAGGAGCACGACTCGACGGTTTCGCCTAACTTATCCTGAAAAATCCCGCCTCAGGCGGAGTGCACCGGAGCCGGGAGCATCGGGCGAAGCGTGCGCTCCTCACGGTGGAGCGGAGGAGCACCTGACGCTTTATGACTAAGGCCGAACTTATCGAGGGACTCGCGAACAAGCTTCCGCTGAACAAAGCCGAAGCCGAGCGCGCAATAAACATAGTTCTCGACGACATCATCGCCGCGCTCAAGCAGGGGCAGCGCGTCAACATCTCGGGCTTCGGCACCTTCTCGGTCTCGACCCGCCAGGCGCGCACCGGGCGCAATCCCAAGACCGGTGAGACGATCGAGATCGCCGCGAGCCGTTCGGCGAAATTCAAGCCCGGCAAACAACTCAAAGATTCCCTGAACGAGGGGCTTACTCCGCCTTCTCAGCCCGGCAATTCAGCGGCCGGCAACTGAAGCTCGGCGTCGGCGTTGTGAGGCGCCTGCGCGCCGGTTCGTGCGTTATCGCCGAGCCGGCGCTTTCTGTTCATGCGCCCAAAATCCGTCCGTCGAACCGTCTTGCGTCCAGTGAAAGGTCCCCGAGAGTCAGTGCCGCCGCCGCGACACTGACTCTCCTCTTTTGTGGATGATTCTTAAGCTTTGGCGCTTTGGAGCATCGGCAAGGGCAACGACGGCAACGACCTCGTCGGCGTCGTCGCCGCGCTCTGCCTGAGCTACCAAGACGGTTGCCAGCAACATCACGCAGATAATGGACAGGCTTTGCCTGCATCATACGGGGCAACTTGTACGCTTCACGATCGAGCGGGGTTTTGCCGATACGGTTGGAGAGTAAAAAGGCCCATCCCACCGAGTTCGCTGGGGCGCAAGCGCCGGGAAATTTTCCCGCGAAATTCAGGAAATTACACCCGCCTCCTTTTTCTGAACAAATCACCGGATTGTGCTAGCTGTCTGCCTGCGAGCGCCTTCAAGGCTCGCTGGGGATGCGATGAGGTTCTGGGTACTCGCTGCCGTTCTGTCGATTGCGTTCACCGTAACGCCCGCCCGTGCCGCCAGGCAGGATGCGAGCGCAGCCGAACGGACAATCGCCGGCGCGGTCCAGGATGATCTTGGGCGTCCGCTTGCGGGGGTCGAGCTTGAACTTCAGTCCGCCACCGGCGCAACGGTCGCCCATGTAACCTCGGGCGCCGCGGGCAAGTTTTCGTTCCGCAAGGTTGCGGCAGGCACGTATGCAGTCGTAGCGCGTCGGCACGGCTTCAAACCGGCAACCGCGATTGTCACGGTTGGAGCAGCAAATCCGAAGCCGGTCACGATTGCACTTGAGTCGCAGGAGGCGCTGAGTACGCGAGCCATCGCCGCCCGTATGAATGAGGCCCGCAACTCGCTTTCGCCCGAAACCGGAAGCACCGTCTACCGATTCACCGAGAAGGACATCCACCAACTCCCTCAAGGCGACAACACCGCGCTCAATGACGTGCTGGTCCAGGCGCCCGGCGTGAGTCAGGACGCCTACGGTCAGGGGCAGGGGCAGATCCACATCCATGGCCTCAATGGCGGCGGCGTCCAGTACCGGATTAACGGAATTTTCGTGCCCACGGCCGTAAGCAGCTTCGGTCAGGTCTTCAGCCCATACTTCATCCAGAGCGTCAGCGTGATCGACAATTTCATGCCCGCGCAGTTCGGCTATCGCAATGAGGGCGTAGTGGACATCCACACGAAGGACGGATGCATCGACCCGGGCGGCGACGTCCAATATTTCGGCGGTCAGCGCGGCACGATCCAGCCCAGCTTCACGTATGGCGGATGCGACGGGAAACTGAGCTACTATCTCAGCGGTTACTACCTTCAAGACGCGCTGGGAGTGCAGTCCCCCACCCCGACGCCTACGCCAGAGCACGACGTCACCAACCAGGGTCAGGGCTTCGGCTACTTCTCATATTTTCTAAACCCGACGACACGCGTCAGTCTAATCACCGGAACCTCCATCAATGACTACCAGATT
>JAJYMR010000381.1 GCA_021786815.1 Deltaproteobacteria bacterium | reverse complement strand
CAGGGAAGCGCACGAAATCGTGGGCTCGCTCGTGCGCGAGGCGGCGGAGAGCGGGAAATCGCTGTCCGATCTGACGCTCGCGCAACTGCGCAGCCATTCGCCCGCCTTCGGGCCGGACGCGGCAAAGCTCCTTGACGCGAAAACCTCGCTCGCGCGCCGCACCGTCGCGGGAGGGCCGGCTCCGTCCACGGTGCGAGCGCGTCTTGCAAGGCTCAAGCGATGAGCCGCGTGGGCTTGGGATGGGCCGCCGCGCTGCTGCTTGGCGCAACGATGCTCGGCGGCGCGCTATGGACAGGATGCGGCGTGAAGTCCGAGCCGATACCGCCCCAATTGGCGATGCCGGAGCGAATCGTCAGCCTTACGGCGACATCCGAAAAACCGGGAATTTTTCTTCGCTGGGACCGGCCGCAACGCTACGCCGGGGGCAGCCGGATGCGCGATCTGGGCAGCTTCGACGTTATGCGTGCCGGGCCGACCGGCGATTTTCACAACGTTGCGAGCATACCGGTCACCGACCAGCAGAGGTTCCAGCAGCAGCGGCGCTTCACCTACCTCGACAAGGGTGTGAAAGTCGGCGATACCTACCGCTACCAGGTCGTCTCCGAAACCCTGGACCACTATCGCAGCGCACCCTCGAACGAGGTGGAGCTCAAGCGCACCATCCCGAAACCGCCCCCGAGTCCTGAGCATTTCGTGCTTCCGACCCCAACTCCGCTCCCATGAGCCACGGACCCGGTCCGTTTATCAGCCGGGTTTCGCTATGATAAAAACGAGCTTCGCCCAAGCGGCGCCGAGGATTTCGCCGCGTACAGAAGCCGAGAATGCATTACTTCGATTACCGTAACGACGAGCTTTTTGCCGAAGACGTGCCGCTTGCCGAAATCGCGCGCCGGCACGGAACGCCCTTCTACGTCTATAGCGCGCGCACTCTGCGCCGCCATTTCAGGGTTTTCGACGAGGCCTTTGCCGGCGCCGACCATCTTGTCTGCTACGCGATGAAGGCGCTGTCGAACCTGAGCATCCTCGGGCTGTTCGCCTCGATGGGCTCCGGGTTCGATATCGTTTCGGGCGGCGAGCTTGCCAGATGCCTTCGGGCAGGCGCCGATCCGGCGAGGATTGTCTTCTCGGGCGTCGGCAAGACCGACGAGGAAATCGCCGCGGCTTTGGGCGCCGGCATCCTGATGCTCAACGTCGAGTCGGGTCCGGAGATGCGCCGCGTCTCCGAGGTCGCGGGCCGGATGAAAAAGAATGCGCCGGTGAGCCTGCGGGTCAATCCCGACCTCGACCCGGGAACGCATCCACACATTTCCACCGGCCATCGCGACAGCAAATTCGGCGTGCCCCTTTCACAGGTGTTCGAGTACTACGCCGAGGCGCGAAGCCTGCCCAATCTCGACATCGTGGGACTCAGCACCCATATCGGCTCGCAAATCACCGAGACCGCGCCGTTCGCCGAGGCGGCCAACAAGGTTGCCTCGATCGTCGAGAGGCTCAGGGCGGATGGATTTGCGCTAAAGCATCTCGACCTGGGCGGCGGACTCGGAATCCCCTACCAGGAAGAGCCGCCTCCTCCGGCGCTGTACGCGAAATCGTTGCTCGAACCGCTCAAGAACCTCGGCCTGAGCATAATCGTCGAGCCCGGCCGGGTGCTGGTCGGAAACGCGGGCGTGCTCGTGACGAAGGTGCTCTACATCAAGGAGACCGACGTGAAACGATTCATCGTGGTCGACGGCGCGATGAACGATCTGATCCGGCCGGTCCTGTACGAGGCCTACCACGCGATACTGCCGGTTCGCCGCCGCGCCGCCCGCTCCGCGGTCGTTGCCGACGTGGTCGGCCCCGTATGCGAGAGCGGCGACTTCTTCGCGCGTGAAAGAGAGCTTCCCGAGCCCGAGAGCGGCGATCTGCTCGCCGTGATGAGCGCGGGCGCGTACGGGTTCGTGATGGCGTCGAATTACAACAGCCGGCCGCGCGCGCCGGAGATACTGGTTGACGGCTCCGAGGCGCACGTCATCCGCGAGCGCGAGACTTTCGACGATCTCGTCCGCGCAGAAAAGCTGGTTATTCTCAAGACGAAGTAGCGCGATGGCGACGCTCGAGTTCACCAAGATGCACGGATGCGGCAACGACTATATTTACGTCATTGCCGACAGGACCCGTCCCGCCGACCCCGGCGGTCTTTCGATACGGCTTTCCGATCGCCGTTTCGGTATCGGCGGCGACGGTCTTATCATGCTTGCGCCGTCGCGCAGGGCCGACATCCGCATGGAGATGTACAACGCGGACGGAAGCCGCGGTGAGATGTGCGGCAACGGTATCCGATGCCTCGCGCGGCTCGCCTGCGAGCGCGGCCTGGTGAGCCGAAATCCGATCGCGGTCGAGACCGATTGCGGGATCAGGACCGTGGCGCTCATCTTCAAGGACGGCCGCGTGACCGGCGCCACCGTGGACATGGGCGAACCAATTCTCGAAGGGCGCGAGATTCCGGTAGCCGCCGACGGCCGCATAATCGACCATCCGCTGGAAGTCGCGGGTCGTACCTGGCGCGTTACGGCGGTCTCGATGGGAAATCCGCATTGCGTCGTGTTTCTCGAAGACGACGCGCTCCTGAAACTCGACGACGGCGAGTTTGCGCGCCTTGGACGCGCCTTCGAGCATCATCCGTTGTTCCCGCGCCGCGTAAACACGGAATTCATCGTGCCCGTCGCGCGGGATTACCTGAAGATGCGCGTATGGGAGCGCGGCTCGGGCGAGACGCTCGCCTGCGGTACGGGAGCCTGCGCCGCGCTTGTCGCCGCTGTGCTGACCGGTCGCGCCGAGCGAAAGGCGACGCTGGAACTGCGCGGCGGCAAGCTCGAAATCGAATGGCGCGAGCGCGGCGAGGGCGCGAATCACGTCTTCATGACCGGCGAGGCGGTCGAGGTGTTTCGCGGCGAAGTTGAGTTGGCGCCCGGTGAACTGGTCCCGGCGGATTCGCAGGTTTCGTAGATAGGAGAAAGCTCATGTTCAAGGGTGCAATCACCGCGCTGGCCACTCCGTTTCGCGACGGCGAGGTGAACGAGGCCGCGCTTCGCGAACTCGTCGAGTGGCAAATCCAGAGCGGGATCGACGGGCTCGTCCCGTGCGGCTCGACGGGCGAATCGGCGACTCTCACCCACGCCGAGCATGAACACGTCATCCGTGTAACGATCGAGCAGGCGCACGGCCGGGTTCCGGTGATCGCCGGCACCGGCTCCAATTCCACCGCCGAGGCGATAAGGCTGACCGCCTTTGCGCGCCAGGCCGGCGCCGACGCGGCGCTTTTGATCTCGCCGTACTACAACAAGCCAACGCAGGAAGGGATTTTCCGCCACTATAAGATGATCGCCGCGGCGGTCGATCTTCCTCTCATCGTTTACAATATCCCGGGCCGCACCGGTTCGAATATCGCGCCCGAAACGTTTGCCAGGCTGAGCGAAGTCCGCAATATCGTCGGGGTCAAGGAAGCGTCTGGCTCGATGGATCAGAACTCCGACATCCGGCGGCTCTGCGGCGAGCGGCTGACGATCCTGTCGGGCGACGATCCGCTGACGCTTCCGCTGATGGCGCTCGGAGCCAAGGGCGTCATCTCGGTGATCAGCAACGTGATGCCGCGCGAGATGCATGAGCTGGCGGCGGCTGCGCTCGCGGGCGACTTCGAGCGTGCGCGCGGGCTGCATTTCACGATGCTCCCGTTGATGCGCGCGCTTTTTATCGAGACCAATCCGATTCCGGTCAAGCAGGCGCTCGCGTTCATGGGCAAGTCGAGCCCGGAGCTTCGGATGCCGCTTACGCAAATGTCGGCGCCGGCGGCGGAAAAGCTTCGCGCCGTGATGAAGGAAATGAAACTCATCTGAATCCGCGCCTTCAGCGAATGAAAAAAGAGCCGCCCGGATTACCGGACGGCTCTTTTCATTTCTGCGTGAGAGCCGCGCCGCTATTCGAACATCAGGACCGACCGGGCGACCTCGCCTGCCTTCATCGCGCGGAACGCCTCGTTGACATCCTCAAGATGTCCGCGCCGGCTGATCATGTCGTCGAGGTTGAGCCGTCCCTGCATGTAGAACTCTATCAGCCGCGGCATGTCGATACGGAAGCGGTTCGAGCCCATGTAGCATCCTTGGATGCGCTTCTCGAACAGCAGCGAAAAGCCGTCGAGTTCCACTTTCTGCCCAAGCGGGACCATCCCGACGATCGTCGCGAGCCCGCCCGGCGCAAGGCATTCGTAGGCCTGCTCGGCGGCTTTCTTGAGTCCGATCGCCTCGAACGAGTACTCGACGCCCGTCCCACCGGTCATCGAGCGGATTGCGTCGACCGGATCGTTGTTCGACGCGTCGACCGTATGGGTCGCGCCGAAGCGCTTGGCGAGCGCGAGCTTATGCTCGAATTTGTCAACCGCGATTATCTGTCGCGCCCCTGCGATTCGCGCGCCCTGGATCACCGAGAGGCCGATACCGCCCGCGCCGAACACCGCAACCGTCGAGCCCGGCTCGACCTTGGCCGTGTTGATCGCGGCGCCGACGCCGGTGATGACGCCGCATCCGATGAGCGCGGCCCGATCGAGCGGAAAGTCCTCGCGGATTTTGACCACCGCGTTTTCGTGCACGAGCATCTTCTCCGCGTAGGACGAAAGATCGGCGAACTGGCTGACTTTATTTCCGTCCTGCGAGAGGCGAGGCTTGTCGCCCTTGGGCCGCTGAGTCGCGGACTTGTTCGAGCAGAGGTTCGGGCGTCCGGACATGCATTCGGGGCAATAGCCACAGAACACCGACAGGCACGCGATCACGTGATCGCCGGGTTTGACGTAAGTGACCTGGCTTCCGACCTTGTCGACGATCCCGGCCGCCTCATGGCCGAGGATTGCGGGCGTGGGGCACACGTAGAGCCCGTCGACGAAATGCAGGTCGCTGTGACAGACGCCGCTGGCGACCGTGCGGACGACGATCTCATGTTCGCGCGGCTCGTCGATATCTACGTTTTCAATCTTAAGTGGCTGATTCGGTCCGTGGAAAACCGCTGCCTTCATTTTGATTCTCCCTTGCGTGCCAAATCGTTGCGGCTAGTCGAACATCAGGACCGTGCGCGCCACCTCGCCTGCCTTCATCGCGCGGAACGCTTCGTTGACGTCCTCGAGACGGGCGCGCCGGCTTATCATTTCGTCGAGCTTGAGCCGGCCCTGGAGATAGAAATCGAGGTACTGCGGCATATCGATACGGAAGCGGTTGGAGCCCATGTTGCTGCCTTGAAGCTTGCGCTCGCTAAGGAACATGTAGCCGTCGATTTCGACCTTTTGCCCGATCGGGATCATCCCGATTACGGTCGCGGTGCCGCCGGGCTTGAGGCAGTAAAACGCCTGCTCCGCGGCTTTCTTGAGTCCGATCGCCTCGAAGGAGTACTCCACGCCACCGCCGGTCATCTTCTTGATTACATCAACGGGATCGGAGGCCGAGGCGTCAACCGTGTCGGTTGCGCCGAAACGCTTCGCCATCGCGAGCTTCGATTCGAACACGTCAACCGCGATTATCTGCCGCGCGCCGGCGATTCGCGCGCCTTGGATCGCCGCGAGTCCCACGCCTCCCGCGCCGAACACCGCAACCGTCGAGCCCGGCTCGACCTTGGCGGTCTTGAGCACGGCCCCGGCGCCAGTCGTAACGCCGCATCCGATAAGCGCGGCGCGGTCGAGGGGAATATCGTCGCGGATTTTCACGACCGCGTTCTCGTGCAGCAGCATCTTTTCGCAGTACGACGACACGTCGAGGAACTGGAAAACCGGATTGCCCTTCTGCGAAATGCGCGGTCTGTCGGACATCGGGCGCTGGGTTGCGGACTTATTCGAGCATCGGTTCGGATGGCCCGACATGCATTCGGGGCAATAACCGCAGAAAACCGACAGGCACGCGATTACGTGATCGCCCGGCTTGACGTAGCTGACCTGCCTGCCGACCTCTTCGACGATACCAGCGGCCTCGTGGCCGAGAATCGAGGGCGCGGGATACGGATAGAGTCCGTCAACGAAATGGAGATCGCTATGGCAGACGCCGCTTGCGACGGTCTTGACCAGGACCTCGCGATCCTGCGGCTTGTCAACTTCGACATCCTCGATAGTCAATGCCTGGTTCGGCCCATGGAACACGGCGGCTTTCATTCAAATGCTCCTTTACGCGATATCGATCGGGCGCCTCGCTGGCGCAATCAAGACGCTGGCGCACCGTGGTGCGGCGTAAATTCTACTATCACATTATTGCCGTATTACCAGCGCCGAAGTGCTTGCACCGCTGGACGCTGGCGTCAGCACTCGTCATGGAAAAGCGCGTTCGAAGGAATCCGGATCGGTGAGGCGGCCGGTGTCGGCGACAACGATCGCGATCAAGACGAGGGCTGAATGGAGCAGCGATACGCTGTGCGGCGCGGCGGCCCCGGCCTGCGTGGACTGGTTCAAGTGGCGGAGTTTCTTGCGCCGTAACCGGAGCCGAGGTTCATCGCGAAATCCTCGCCCCATTCGTAAGGCAAATCGAGCAGCGTTCCACCGGACGTGACCGTTTCGAGCGCGCGCAGCGCGTCGAGCAGGATCGTGCGCTGCATCGCGGCGTCAAACGGGCGTCCGAACGGATTTCCCATCGGGAAGTTCACGAAAACGGTGCGCGGCGGCTTGACCTGCGCGCTCAAGTCTCGGCCCGTTGAAACAACTACGGTCGGGATTCCGGCCTCCTCGATTACCCGTGCGACCAGACCAACGGTCTGGTGGTCGAGGGGTCAAGCAGGCACAAGGAGGAAAACGTCGATGCCTTCCTCCTTGAGTTTTCGCGCGAGCGCCGGCGCGGCTTCGTTGACCACTGTGCTGCGGATATAGATACGGCCCATGAAGCCGCTGTAATGATGCGGCCCGACTTCGCCGATTACACCTTCGGCCGCAAGCTCGCGCAGGCGTTCGAGCGGAAAAATGCAGTTGATATCGCGGTCGGCGTCGGAATGGTTGTAGTAGTCGTCATTGATGGCGAAAAAGCCGGTGTTGGTGTCCGAAGGCACAGTGTCGAGGCGAAGATCATTTCGCGCCTGCGGATTGAAGGGTGGTGCGCTGCCGCATGAGACGCCGCCCGAGGTCAGCATCGCGACCCGGCATCGGGAAAGCGGCTTTTGCAGCGGCGTAAGCGGCGCCGTCTCGTTGACGGTCCATTTATAGGGCGGAAAGCCCTGGGTCTGATAGAACCGATTCAGGCGTTCGACGTAGGCGATAGGTTTCACGACCCAACCCTCCCGACGGCCTTCTACCATAGCAGCATCCGGCGCGCCTGGCACGAGCGCGCGTAGCCGCGCGCCGCGGCTCTCATAATCCCGCGGACCATCGCCGCAGGCGTTCAGGCGCGCGCTACGAACAGAATCGATTCGTTGGACGTCCTGACGCGGCCCTGCGCGTCCGCGTACTGGCGCGCCGCATCAACGACCGCGTCGAGGATTTGGTGCTGGACGTCGGCCGGCTTCGACGCGAGCATCGCGCGAAACGGCGCCGACAGGTCGCGCCGCGACTCGAGAAAGGCCTCCGGCGAGTCGAAATCGAACGGGACCATGAGCCGCTCGAGCGTGATCTCGCGAAAGCCGTTGCGCACGAGCGCGCCTTCGAGGATTTTTGTGTCGGCGAGCCGCGTTGGATCGAAGGTTTGGCCCGCAGGCGCGGGCAATCCCGCCATCTTGCGCACCGTTTCCGCGGCGATTCCGATCATCGGGACCTTGTCCGGCGACGCCCAGACCGCCGTCGCGAACCATCCGTCCTCGACCAGCGCGTCGCGCACGCCGCGAACCGCAGCGTCGAGGTCGGGCATGAACATCAGCCCCCATCGGCACAGCACCGCGTCGAACGAGTGCGCCGGGAGCGCGAGCGATTCGCCGTCGCCATGGCGGTATTCGACGTTGCCGAGCCCCAGGGCGGCGGCGCGCCGACGTGCCACTTCGAGCATCCCGGCCGACTGATCGATTCCGAGAACGCGGCCGGCGGGTCCGACCTTGCGCGCGGCGGTTATCGCCGGCTCTCCGGTTCCGGTCGCGATATCGAGCACTCGATGGCCGGGCGCGACGCGAGCCAGGGCAACCAGCCTTTCGCTGACGGCGCGCGCGCCCGCATCGAACAGCGGCCACCATTTTTCCCATCCGGGCGCGGCGGCGTCCCAGGACTCGCGCTGTTCGCGCTTGAAGCGGTCGCGGTCAAAATCCCCGGCATCCATCAAGAACGTCTCCTGTTCGCAGTCGTGGACAGCATAATGCGCCGCGCAGGTCGTCCGCCAGCGCAAATCCGCGGGCAGAGGCTCAGCGCGAGCGCACCGTCACGCCGCGCATCGCAGCGATTCTCCTCGGAAACCGGTCGCGAACCAGCACGGACACCTTCCGGGGCACGCCACGCTCGCTTAACAAGACAAGCGTTGCGGCGTTGGCGGCGCGGGTGCCGTAGCGGACCACTCGCGAGCGCGCGGCGGGCTCAAGGTAATAGCGTACCACGTCAATCGCGTAAGCCGGCACAACGGTCATCGTTTGGCCGGGCCCGAGCGTCGAAAGCGCTACGCGTGACGCCTCGCGCCACAGCGTGTCACGGGGTTTTCGCGAATGCTGCCAGACGTGGCCGAGCGCGAGCGCAACGGCGAGCGCGACAGCGAGCATGCGCGCTCTTTTGCTGCCGAGTTCGAGGATTCCGAGCGCTGCCAGCACGAAGAAGGGCGGGAAGGCGTAAACGATGTACCGTTCGAGAAAGACGGGACGCCACAGGTACGAGGCGAGCACCAGCGCGACCGGCGGAAACCACATCCAGAGGAGCGCGAAGCCGACCGCGCCCCTCGCGCCGCGCATCCATCCGCGCCATCCGCCCCATGCCGCCAGCGCGGCGAAGACCGGGAACGCGAAGGTTCCGGTCGCCTTGTTGAAAAATGCGAACGGCTCCCACGGCGCGGGTAACTTGAGCCAGCCCATCCCGCCGGCCTCGACCGACTTCTCTCCCTTGAGCAGCGCGGCGGGCAAAAGCGGCGCGAGAATCAGCGCCGCCGCCCCCATCGCCACGAGCGCGGACCATCCAGGCCGCGTCGCGTCGAGCCATTGCCTGAGCCCGCGCGTGCGCGGCTCGCCCATCGCGGGCCTCGCGCACAGGTACAAGAACTCGGAGGCGGGAAGGAGTCCGCCGAGGAAATTGGTCGCGACCAGCGCAGCGGTCGTGAGCGCGAGCGCGGCCAGCTCCAGGGATCGCGGCGCCCTGACCGAGCGTAGGAAAAGTCCCACCTGCAGCAGCGCGAGGAGCGGGAACAGCGAATACATCCGCGCCTCGCGCGAGTATTTCGTCGTGACGAGGTTTACCGCGAAAAACAACGCCGACAGCGCCGCCGCCATCATGGCTTCGTCGGCGGAGAAGCGCGTTTCGCCGGGCCCGGCGCGAAGCGTCTCTCGCGCGGCGAAGAACATCGCCAGGATCGCGAGCGTGCCGAGCGCTGCGGACAGCGAGCGCATTGCAACAACCCCGTCGCCGAACGCATCCATCCATTCGTGCAGCATCACGTCGTGGATCGGGAGTTTCCCGACCTGGAGGCGAAGCTCGCGGCTCATCACGGCGCAAAGCGTTGGCGCCGACGCCGCCGCCCACGAGGCGGCCTCGTCGGGCGAGAGTTCGCGACGGCCGAGCCCGGCGAACCTCAGGTATGCGCCTGCCAGGAGCGCGAGGGCGAGCACAGCCAGGA
>JAJYMR010000052.1 GCA_021786815.1 Deltaproteobacteria bacterium | reverse complement strand
CCGGCATGTGCGGTTGCTGGAAAGGCTTTATCTGCAAATGCGCGTCGTCGAGCTTGAACCACGAGCCGTCAACGGTTATCCCGCCTTCCTCGGTGAACAGCCGCATTATCGCCTTGACGCCCTCGACCATCCGCCGGCGCTGGGTAGTCGTGTCGATTCCCAGCATGTGCGCGTCGGCGGCAAGCGCGCCCGGACCGCATCCGAGCATCACGCGCCCGCGCGTCAACTGGTCGAGAAAGGCGAAACGGTTCGCGACGTTGAACGGATGGTGATACGGGATGCTCACCACGCCCGAGCCGAGCATGATGCGCCGGGTGCGTGTCGCCGCGACCGCCATGAAGATCTCGGGAGAAGGGATTATCTCCCAGCCCGAGGAGTGATGTTCGCCGACAAAGGCCTCGTCGAAGCCGAGTTCGTCGAGCCATTCGATGAGCTTCAGGTCGCGCTCGAAGCAGAGTTGCGGATTTTCCCCGACGCGATGGAACGGGGCCATGAAGATGCCGAATTTCATTCTGTCTCCTCGGGTGCCGGCGTTGATCCCTCGGACGCGGCGGCAGATTTCGGATAGACCGAAACTTAGGACGAAAGCAAGGCGCGAAACAACCGAATTGAACGAACGGTTTGGAGCGCCGGCGCGGCCGTAATCAGGCCGCCTGCGTGCGGCGCGCGACGGTACGGAAGCGAGGCCCTTCGGCCGTCTGTTCCATCGAGATACTTATCTCGACCGGGAACTCTCGGCCGTCGCGATCGAGCGCGACAATCTCCATCGTCTTGCCGATAAAGGCGCCGCCCTGGCCGGTAGTGGCGAAGCGATGCAGTCCGGCGTCGTGAGCCGCGCGAAATCGCTCGGGAATGATCAGGTTCGAGAGTCGCGCGCCTATCGCTTCGTCGCGTGACCATCCGAATACGGCCTCGGCCCCCGCATTCCAGTCGACGACCATGCCGCTCCCATCCATCACCACGACGGCACTTTGGGCTTCTGCGCTTGGCACGTGACGCGTTCCTCGCTTTGTCGCCCGCTTCAGGCGGGCTGCGGATTCGCCCGGTGAAATGGTGTGAGAATGTTAAACCTCGCGTTCATGCGACTCAAACGCAAACGTGCCAAGATAGGCGCGGCGCCGCGAGCGATCGAACCTGAAACAGGGCCGCGCGGGCAACGTCTAAAAGAATTGAGAGCAGCGTGTTTTTTCAGCATGGACGAGGCCCGCTTGCCCGCTCGATGAGCAAGTAGGAATATCAAAGCAGAGGAGATCATGCCGATTTTCGCCAAGACCCGGTTTCTGAAAGGCATGTGCGGGGCCGTGCTCCTCTCTCTTGCCATCGCGATCGGCCTGGGCGCGAACGCGCGCGCCCAGCAGTTGCAGGAAGGTACTTCCCAGCGGCCGCAGCAGAGTACTTCCCAACAGTTGCAGCAGGGTACTTCCCAACAGTTGCAACAGGGCAGCCCGGAAATCACCATTCCGGGGGCTCAGAGCGGAGGGACGACGCTGGAACTTCCACGGGTTCCGCAAAGCCAGCAGACGTTCAAGGTTCCGCCTTCGCAGCCGCCGCCCCAGCAGGAGTTGGTGCTTCCTTCACAGCAACTGCGCACCCGCCCTGGATACGAGCAGGTCACGGTAACGGTCACCAACCAGCAGGGCCGGTATGTGACCGGGCTAAACAAGGATGACCTGCGTCTTTATGTGAACGGGCGGCAGACCCCGATCTCGTTCTTCCGGCAGGACCTGAACACGCCGGTTTCGGTCGGCATCCTGGTGGACACGTCGGGAAGCATGCAGCCGAAACTTCCGCAGGCGCGGCTCGCGATATCCGAGTTTTTGCAGGATCTGAACCCGCGTGACGACGTTTTTCTGTTCGCGTTCGCCGGCCGGCCGTTCCTGCTTCAGCCGTTTACCACCAACCATTCGCTCGTGATGCAACGGCTTGCGCTGCTCCATGCCTACGGGCGCACGGCGCTGTTCGACGCGGTGCTGGACGGGCTCCAGATGCTGCGGCGCGGCCGCTACGACAAGAAGGCGCTGCTCGTCATCACCGACGGGATGGACAACGCGAGCGTGCATTCGGTCGATGACGTGGTCGCCGCGGCACGGCGTCAGGGCGTGCTGATTTATTCGATCGGAATCGGCAATCCGAACGGCGGCTCGGGGCCCGGATTCATGATTGGCCCGTTCATCCTCGGCGGCCTTGATAGCGATCGGGTGGACGCGACAACGCTACGGACGCTTTCCGTCGAAACCGGCGCAAAGACGTTCATCATTCACCAGGTCGGCGATGGCGCGAAGCTCAGGCAGGCGTGTACCGATATCAGCAAAGAGCTTCGCGAGCAGTACACGCTCGGCTTCGTCGCGCCCGACGCAAGCGCAGGCGGCTTCCGCGACCTGCGTGTGGAGATTCCGGGCCGCCCCGGTGTCTCGGTGCGCGTGCGCAAGGGCGTCGAAGTGGGACGAGGGAGCGGGTGGTCCGGTTCGCCTTCGGCGTACGGCGAATACGGCTCCGGCTCGTCGCCGCCGTAACCCGCCTGGCAATCGGGACGCGAGCCTTCTCCGCGCCCTGAACAGCGAGAGCCGCGTCGCCCGCGCGAAACCAGCAGTTGCGAAGTGCCGCGGCTAATCGAGCTTGCGTTTTCCGTAATAGGGCAGGGTGGTTTCCTCCGGCGAATTCTCTTCGGCCTCCTGCGGGCGAAGAACCGCCGCGCCCGCGCTGTACATCGCGAGCGTTCCCGGCTCGATCACGTCCTTGTCGGTCACGATATTTAGGCATGCGGTGCGCCTGCATTCGAGCGCGCGCTCCATCGCGGCTCCTATATCTTCAGGCCGTTCGACCAGCTCCGCGTAAGCGCCAAGGCCCTCGGCGGCTTTTTCGTAATGAACCATGCCGAGTTCGGTCGCGACGTCCTTGCCCTTGCCCCACATCAGTTCCTGGCCGTGCTTGGACATTCCCCACTGCTGGTCGTTGTTGATGACGACGGTGATGGGCAAGCCGTTCTTTACGCCGGTATGGAATTCGGAAAAATTCAGCCCCGACGAACCGTCGCCGATGATGCAAAAGACCTGCTTGTCGGGATGGGCGGCCTTGGCGGCGAGCGCAAACGGAATTCCAACCCCCAGGCATCCCAGGTAACCGTGGCTCAGGAAGCGCCCGGGATGACGCGCGGTCCACGCGTTGCCCATCCAGGCCGCAGTTTCTCCGCCGTCGGCTACGACGATCGCTTCGGGATCGAGGACCCGCGCAATCTCGTGCGCCATCCGGGCCGGATGGATCGGTCCCTTGTGATTGCGGAGCGCGTCGTCGAACCGATGGCGCATCGCGGTGCGAATCGCGCCGAGCCGTTCGAGCCACTCGTGATGAGGGTCGAATCTCTCATCGCCGATCGATTCGATCGCCTGGCGCAGGAACTCGCGGCAATCGGCCGCCACGCCGAGTTGGATTTCGCGGTTGCGTCCGATTTCCTCGGGTTCGATATCGACCTGGATGACCCGCGCGTCGCGCGGAATCACCGAATTACGTCCGCCCGTGAAGAGCCCGATACGCGTGCCGAGCAGCAGCACCAGATCCGCGCTCGAACCGCCGGAGCGTTGATGCACCGCGGGATGGATTGCGCCGAAGCCGCCGAAGCAGAGCGGATGTTCCTCGGAAATCGAGCCGCGGGCCTTGGAATTGGTCATCACCGGCGTTTGCGTAAGCTCCGCGAAGCGGGTCAACTCCTGCGCCGCCTGCGAGAACCATACTCCGCCGCCGGCAAGGATTGCCGGGCGTTTCGCCTGCCTGAGCCAAGTCAGCGCCTGCTTGAGCGCCTCGCGGCTCGGGCCGGGCGGTTGGATCGCTCTGTGGTTTTCAGGAAACTCGACCTCCTTTTCATCGACGCGCCTGAACAGAACGTCGATCGGAAGTTCGAGGAACACCGGTCCGGGCCGGCCCGAAACGGCATGCCGGAAGGCCGCCGCAACGTACTCGGGTATTCGCTCCGTTTGAGTGACGGAACGCGCCCATTTGGTTATCGGGCGCATCAACCCCATCTGATCGACCGCCTGAAGCGGCAGCCGGTCGTCGTCGGCAAGCGGGCTGCGTCCCCCGATGAGGACCATCGGGATCGAGTCCATGTAGGCGTTGGCGACGCCGGTGACCGCGTCGGTGACACCGGGCCCCGCCGTTACGATAGCCACGCCGGGGCGCCCGGTCGTGCGCGCCCATCCGTCCGCCATGTGCGCGGCGGCCTGTTCGTGGCGGGTGTCGAAGACCTGGAAGCCGTGGCGCGCGCACGCGGCCAGGATCGCATCCAGATGACCGCCGTGGAGGGTAAAAACCTCATGCACGCCCTCGCGCTCGAGAACCCGCACCAGCATCTCGCCGCCATCAATCCTGGCCATCGTCAAAGCCCTCCCAGGCGCGTGCATCCCGGTTTGCGCGACGCACGGACGTGATTTTCCACGCTGGCAACCATTCGCCGAAGAATCAATGCAATGGCGGCCGGCCGCGCCGATTGTATTTCGAGCGGGTGCCGATAGGCAAAGCCGCGAGTGACGCCCGCTCAGCTCTTTTCGTTGCGACGCGCGAAAGGTGAGACGAATGCGCGCTCGGGATCGGGCAGAAGATTGAGGAATTTCACCTCGGCGAAGTCGTTCACGACCTGCACGGCCGAAAAGGTCGCGTTGTCGATCCTGATTCGCCGGAAGTGTCCGAGTTCGAGACCCATGAAGTGACAGAGGACCGTCCTGATAATGTCGCCGTGGGATACGAACAGAAGACGCTTTCCGAGGTGGTTCCTGATAGAGCGCAGTATCGCGTCGACCCCGCGCTGCTGCACCTGGCCGATCGTTTCGCCGCCGGGCGTGGGCGTGGTCAGCGGATGCTCGCGGTAGCGCTCGTAGTCAGAATCCTTGAGCAGGTCCTCATAGACCATCCCCTGCCATCGCCCGTAGCGTACCTCTTCGAGCCCCGAGTCCTCGACGACTTCGATTCCGCCGAGACCTTGGGCGATTATTTCGGCCGACTGGCGCGCTCTCAAGAGAGGGCTCGTGACGATGATCTCGGGCTTGATTGTGCGGGCGAACGGCACTGCAGCCTCGACCTGCGCACGGCCGCCCGCGTCTAGTTCCACCGGACTTTGCCCCATCACGCGGCCTTCACGATTCCAGGCCGTTTCGCCATGCCGCATCAGCAGGACGATTCCGCGCATTGCCCCTCCCTGACTCAGTTTCTGTGCGACGTAAAACGGTCCAAGCGCCATGTTCAAAGTTCTCCTGCGGATCTTCGCCTGCGAATCTCCGGAGTCGCCCCAAAAAAAAGCGGGCGCTCGACGGGAGCGCCCGCCTTGTCGGCTATTTCACCATCTTCGACCGTTCCCGGCTACCTGCCCGCCGAGCCGGCGTCCGCCAGGCCGTTTGCGCCGTCATGAGCGCCGCCGTTGTTCGCCGGCCCGAGCCCGCAGAACGCTTCGTAGTCGATAAGAGTGGTCTGGGTCGGATGGTCGCCGCATACGGGGCAGTTGGGGTCGCGCTTTATCTTGAGCATCCGCACGTAATCGCGCTCCGAGAGCGTGTCGAAGTAAACCATCCGGCCGACGAGCGAGTTGCCGGTGCCGAGGATGAGCTTTATCGCTTCGAGCGCCTCGATGGAGCCGATAATCCCCGGAAGCGCGCCGAGCACGCCTGCCTCCGCGCACGACGGCGCCATATCGGGCGGCGCCGGTTCGGGATAGAGGCATCGGTAGCATGGTCCGCCCTTGGCCGGATAGAACACGGTCGCGTTGCCCTCGAAGCGGAAGATCGCGCCGTCAACCAGCGGCTTCTGCGCGAACACGCACGCGTCGTTTATCAAATAGCGCGTCGGGAAGTTGTCGCCGCAGTTAATCACGACGTCGTAGTCCCTGATTATGTACATCACGTTTTCCGACGAGAGCCGGACGTCGTGTGAGACCACCTTGATTCCCGGGTTCAGCGCGTTGATCGCCGTGCGCGCGGACTCGGTCTTGGGCGTGCCGACCCGCTCGGTCGTATGGATTATCTGGCGCTGGAGATTGGACAGATCGACCACGTCGAAATCGACCAGTCCAATCGTGCCGACACCCGCCGCGGCAAGATAGAGCGATACCGGAGAGCCCAGCGCGCCGGTTCCGAGAACCAGAACCTTCGAGTCGAGCAGTTTGGCCTGGCCTTTTTCGCCGACCTCGGGGATTACGAAGTGGCGCGAATAACGCGTCACCTCGTCGCTCGAGAATTGGCGCTCGGCGGCCCACGGAAGACCACGGTCCTTCCACGCGTTGAAGCCGCCGATCAGGTTGTAGACGTTTTCGTAGCCCAACTCGCGCAGGGTGCGCGCCGCGAGCAGCGAGCGCGTTCCCATCGCGCACTGCACGATTATCGGCGTCTTGTGGTCGGGGACTTTCTCCTCGATTCTAAGCTCCAGGAAGCCGCGCGGAATGCCGATCGCGTTGCCGAGATGTCCCTGGCGCCACTCGTCGCTCTCACGTACGTCGATTACCACGGTGCCGGGCTGCTCCATCATCCGGCGCGCCTCGTCGATATCGACCTGCTTAATAGCGGAGCGGGCCTCGTCCAGAATGTGCTTTGAAGTCTTGGACATTTTCCTAAACCGTCCCGTCAGGATAACGGGTCTTTGGCGCTCTGAAATGCAACTATAACCATTGTACGCGCCCGCGCCTCATCCCCCGAGCATCCGGCGCGCCTCGACCATCGAACGGACGAAGTCGAGCACCTGGCGGGCGTGCGCGCGCGCGCTTACGTCGTGGAAGATCCGGCGCAGGCGAAGCTCATGGTCGAAAACAAAGGTTGAGCGCGCCGCGAAACCGTTGCGCAATACGCCGAAGGCGCGCGCCAGTTCGCCGCCCTCGTCGGCGAGCAGGGTGAACGAAAGCGCATGCTTGTCGGCGAAGGCGCGATGACTCGCGGCGGAATCGGTGCTCGCTCCGACGATCGCCGTGTCGAGGGCCTGGAACTGCTCGTAAAGGTCGCGGAACTCCTTGCCCTCGACGGTGCATCCCGGAGTGTCGTCCTTCGGGTAGAAGTAAACTACGAGGTTGTGGCCGCGGAACTCGGAAAGCCTTCGTTCCCTGCCGTCCTGGTCCCGCCGCGCCGTCTCGAGCGCGGGCGCAAGCCGCTCCTGCTCGGAAAGCTCAGGCATGGGCCTCCGTGGTTTCGGCGGCGCGCTTCTTGATGAATTTTATCGAGGAGTTGTCGATGTTGATGGAGCAGAGCGAGCCGCACATGCTGCAGACGTTGGAGCCGCTCGCCTCGCTTTCCTCCTTGTAACGGCGCGCCTTGTCCGGATCCATCGCCATCGCGTACATCCCTTCCCAGTTGAGCGCCTTGCGATAGCGCGACATCTGATCGTTCCAGACCTTGGCCGCGCGCACACCCTTTACGAGATCGCCCGAGTGCGCCGCGATCCGGGTCGCGATAACTCCGTCGCGCACGTCGTCGATATCGGGGAGACGCAGATGCTCCGCCGGAGTGACGTAGCACAGGAAATCGGTGCCGGCCGCCGAAGCAATCGCGCCGCCGATCGCGCCCGTGATGTGGTCGTAGCCCGGCGCGACGTCGCAGGTCAGCGGCCCGAGCACGTAAAACGGCGCGCCTGAGCAGACCCGTTTCTCGAGCTGCACGTTGGCCTCGATCTGGTCGAGCGGAACGTGGCCCGGACCTTCGATCATCACCTGCACCCCCGCTTTGCGCGCGCGTTCGGTGAGTTCGCCGAGCACCAGCAGTTCGCCGAGCTGGCCGCGGTCGGTCGCGTCGCCGGTCGCGCCGGGACGCAGGCCGTCGCCGAGCGAGATGGTCACGTCGTGGGCGCGCAGGATTTCGCACAGCTCGTCGAAGTGCTCGTAGAGAGGGTTCTCGTTGCCGCTGCGCTCGATCCACGCCGCGATAAGCGAGCCGCCGCGCGACACGATTCCCTCGATACGCTGATGGCCGCGCAGGCGCTTTACGGTCTCGCGCGTCACGCCGCAGTGCAGCGTCATGTAATCGACGCCCTGGCGCGCCTGCCGCTCGATTACCTCGAAGAAGTGCTCGACGCTCAACTCGGTCAGCGAGCGCTCGGAGCAAACCTGGTAGATCGGAACGGTTCCCAGGATGATCGGGCATCGCGAGAGCAGCTCGACGCGGATCGGGTCGAGTTCGGTCCCGGTTGACAGGTCCATCACCGAGTCCGAGCCGAAGCGGATGGCGGTGTAGAGTTTTTCGACCTCCTCCTGCAGGAACTGGTGCAGGTTGGAGGCGCCGATATTGGCGTTGACCTTGGTGCGCAGTCCCTTGCCGATTCCGATCGCGCGGAATTCATGATGGACGTTGTGCGGGATGACGATCTCGCCGGTTGCAACGCGCTCGCGCACGAGCTCGGGAGCGAGACCTTCGTCCTCGGCGACTTCGGCAATCTGCCGGGTGACAATTCCCTTGCGTGCGGCTTCTATCTGCGTCATCTCGACACCTCTTGAAAGCGTGCGTCCCGCCCATCTCGGCGGTCGCGGCCACTATAGCGCAAGCCGCCCGTTCATCGAACGTAACCGGATGCGGGCGCGCAGGCGGTCTCGCGCCAACGTCGCGTCGGCCGGATACGCGCGGAAGCTTTCGACTCGGCGCGCAGTCGCGGCCACCCTCCTGTGATTCCTATTTACCGCCCGGGGCCACGTGGTGCCGATCGACGGCGGGGAGTTCCTCGGGTGCGGGTGCGGGACGCAGATGCTGCGGACGCCCGCGCTCGGTATAGGTTTTGAGCTCGGGGCGCTCGGGATTGTAAACCTCGCGCTCCTGCTCCCGATACCATTCGAGCATCTCCTGCATGTTGCCGTCGCGGCCCTTTTCCGCCAGCACGCGCGAGCGGTGCATCAGCACTTCCTTGGTCTCCACAAAATCCTTGCGGTCGAAGCCCCAGATGCGCGGATGGACGTACGTATCCATCCTTATTGCGTCACACGGGCATGCCTCGACGCACAGCCCGCAGTAGATGCATCGCAGCGTGTCGATCTCGTAGCGCACCGGGTACTTCTCGACGTGCGGATCGGGCGACTCGCCCGCTTCAATATAGATACACTGTGCGGGACATGCCGTGGCGCAGAGAAAACACGAGGTGCATCGCACCGCGCCGTCTTCGCGCAGGGTCAGCCGATGGCTTCCGCGATAATGGTCCGGATAAACCTTGCGTTCGTCCGGGTAGGCAACGGTCGCCGCTGCCCGCTCGGCCTTCGCCAGTCCCATCGCGTGCGCGATATGAAGCGTCAGATTGCGAAAGAAGTGATAGTTCGTGACCGCAAGACCTTTCAGGACTTCGGGAAGATAGATGCGTTCCCAAAAGGTGAGTTCTTCGCGTCTTTTCATCTCTCGACCGCCAAAAAAGCTCGTGAAAAAGCGGACAATCCGTTGCCCGAGCGTAATTACTGGAGTTCCAGAGGCCACTATAGAAACCACAGGGAAGGGCAGTCAAGGCGCAAATACGCGCCCCTGATATTGCTCAGGCATGGCAGGCGCGTCTCGCGTCGGCCCGACGGTTAGTCCCGTCTTTAGCTGCGCGGGCGCAAGCGTCCGGCTCCCGCCGCGGCACCCCGGACGGGGCCTAAGCTGGCGCTTGGGCGAAGGCGTCCGTTAATAATGTCGGTGGGATACTCCGACAGCGTTCGTCGGACGCAACTGCATGTCGTACCATGAGTCGAGGTTCATGTGCATGCCACGGGTTCGCGAAACACTTCGTTCCCGCGAAGTGCTGAAGTCTCGGAGATGAAGTGCATGAAGGCGTTCCTGCTGGCCGGCGTTCTGCTGAGCGCCTGCGCCAGTTATCGCCCCGCTCCG
>JAJYMR010000128.1 GCA_021786815.1 Deltaproteobacteria bacterium | reverse complement strand
CGCCGAACTCACCCCTCGGCTCTGGAAGCAGCACTTCGCGGGCAACCCGCTGAGCTCAGCTTTGCATACCCTCGCCGCGTAGGCCAGACGCCGCGGAATTACCGCTTACGATGGAGCGGACATTCCAACGCCCGCTTCAGGGCGGTGACGCAGCAGCGACTCTACCTCTCCACGCATCCCGTTTGGAAGTTGATGGCTACAGACTCGCGAGCAGCGCCACAGCGGCGTCCTGTCTTCCTGTCTCTGGGCTGGTGCCGTATCGCGTGGCGTCTCCCCCGAGTGCGGCCCAACATCACCGTGTGCGCGGATAGAAGAGCCCGGCTCAGAGAAGAATCGGCTCGACGCCGGCTTCATATTCTCCGGTCGACTTTTCGAGAGCCTTCCTGCGGTCCCTTGCGAAAGTAGCAAATTTGCGCAGCTCTGCAAGGTCCTGGTCGATGTCATCGGACGCAGGGAGTTCGGGCGGCAGGTCTTCGGCGAGATCATGACCAGAGTAATGCGAGGTTCGTTTCATGCCCTCGAAGATAACAGGATAATCGTTTTCGGTATCGAAACAGGCAGCCTTGAGGCTTTGCGTCATGATCTCGGGTCGGAATCTCTGGATCGTCTTGTTGAATAATATCTCTTCGACAATCCGTTCCCACGTTGTCCGCATTTGCGTGTACAGCGCCGCGACATCGCTGCGAAACTTCTCGTCGCTGCGGTCATAGCCCGCGTCCTTGAGCGCGTGCGCCGTCTGCTCAATCTCGGTCAATCGCTCCGTGACCGGCTTCACATGCCACGGCTTTCGGGCATTGTCGATAATCCCGAAACGATTGTTGCCAAGGCTTGTCATCCATTCTTCGTGACAAGCGACACCGGCCCTGCGGGCCGCACTGCTCAGCATGTAATGGAAAAGAATGTTATGGGTGAAGACGATGACTTGACGACCGTTCGCGGCTTCTTGCGCAAGGCGGCCTGCGACGGACTCCATGCGCGAGTGGTCGAGAGATGACACGGGATCGTCGATAATGATTCCGTGATCGCGCCCAACTTCATTGAGTTCGGCAAGAAAGCACGCAAGCGCAAGACCGCGCTGTTCGCCTTCGCTGAGCACGTCACTATTGTTGGCGATACGCTGCTGCGCGGACAGGGCAATCTCGACAATGCTGCTGCCGAGGTCGCCGCGATCAGCAAGGCCAAGGGGAATATGTGTGAGATGAAGCGCGGAGAGCTCGTCTTTGAGCGCCTGCTTTAATGTCGGCGTCAGAATTTCCCGGCGGCGCCTGGTGATCTGCTGCGTGATAGCCGTGACGCGGCAATCACTGCGGCAGGCAGCGACCTTGTGCCGTTCTTCGAGACGGTTCCGCCGCTCGACAATCACTTCTATCTCTTCGCTAAGCTTCTTTCTGTCCGTGAGGTCCGCCAGTCGCGCTGCGCGCTGCTGGGCCGCAGCGTCATCGCGTTTCGCATTATTCAGGTTGTCCGATTCCGTTTTCAGCGCCGCGATTTCGTCATCGATAAGCTGCGCAGGAGAATCAGGAAGCGCTTCGAGGCGATCCAAGTTGTCGTACTGCTGCGCGGTCAGGGCCGCCTTGACCCCGCGCAGGCGGGCGGCTGCCTTCTCGAAGAAGGCTGCGAACGTTTCGGCATGATCCTTTCTCTGCGGCGAGAGGGCGGCGTAACCGGCGAGAAGAGCCGTGACATTGGCCCTGGTCTTCGTCGTCAACGCCAGCATCGCCGCAACGGCTGCATTAAACGTCTGCGTGGCTATCGCGGCTTCTTCGGCCGCCCTGTCGGTCAGATAGGCATCAAACGCGGCGAGGCGCGCCGCGGCGGGTTCATCGAGTTCCTGCTGGCAAAGGACGCACCGTTCCGCGGTGGCGATCTGAGGGGGATCACGGTCAGGGAACGCACTCGCGGCAAATTCCCGTGCGTATTTGAGCATCTGTCGCCAGACTTCCGATCCCACGTCTGGAATTGGTTCATCCTTGAAGAGATCGTGCGCCGATGCTTCCGCCGCTGCACTCTTGGCCACGGCGTCCCGCCGCTTTTGCGACAATGCCGCGATCGCCGCATCTGCAAGTTTTTCCTGAATTGTGGCGACGTCGACCTCGAGGGTTTCAAGGGCCTGGCGCGCTTCGGTGCGCAGGCGCGCGAGTGTCTGCGGGTCGTTCTTGGATTCTTCGGTGAGGCGGTCAAGCTCGGCCTGATTTTCGGCGGACCAGTTGGCGAGATCGCGGAGCGCCTGCTCGGACGGAAGGTCGTCGAGCGGTGTGGCCGTCGTCAGTTTCGACACGAGCCGATACGCCGCAGTGTCCTGAGTGTAGCCAGCCGGCAGAGGAACATTCACCGCGGCATTCAATGCGTCTTCGCGCGTTTTAAAACCGCCATCCAGGGCGCGCAAAACGACGCCGAGCTTGTTGAGACGATCGAGTTCGTAGGGGAGAAATTCGATCTTTCGTTCCTTGTCCACATAGACGCGCGCGGTAGCAGTATCGAAAACCGATATGCGGGCCAGTTCGGATGGCGGCGGATCGCTGCCCTTCCACACGATCTCGGTTTTCGGTTGGGCATCATCGCCGACGCGGAAGCCGAGACCGATTTCCGCAGCCGGTGCCTTGGCCTTGCTGTAGATGTTGCCGCGAAGCGGGGCGCGAGTGAGTGAGCGGCAGAGTTGCTTGGTAATGCGGCAATATCCGCTTTTGCCGGAAGCGTTCGGCCCGTAGACCAGCGTGATGCCGTTCACCGCAAAACGCATTGGGGGTTGGTCAGATTCGAGCCGGTCAATGTTCTTCACCGGGCCGAGCGAAGCGAGGACCGTTTTTGGCTCGTCGCTGGCGGCCTCGGAAAGATGTTCGGCGGCGAGCGGGGTAGCCTCGGGCGGATTTTCAGCGGGCAAGTCCTGCGCAATCTCGATCTGGGAGCGCAGGTCCGCAAAATCGTCTTCTGTCAGTTCGCCATGCTGGGCCAGTCGCCGCAAGGCGTCCTGCTGCCATAACGGGCGTCCCGCCGCCCAATCGAGAAGTGCTTCATGTGCCATCATAGCCCCCGCGCACGTGGCGGTCTGTTACGTCATTGGATCAGGAATCCAATTGCGACTGGTCCGGCCGCGACTGCATTGCTACCGATCATGCCGATATCAGCTCTTCGCTGGTGCCATTCTCCAAAGACAATTGCCGCCCGCCGAGTCCCTCGAAAAGCTGCTCGCGGCAGGTTAGGACGATGACCTGCACATTGCGCGCGGCCATGTTGAGAATGTCGAACATACAGCTCATCCGCCGGTCGTCGGAAAACACGAGCGCATCATCAAGAACAACCGTCGCCGGGTGCCCCTGCTCCACCAGCATTTCGGCAAATGCGAGCCGTACCAGCACGGCGATCTGTTCTTGCGTCCCCATGCTGAGGTGGTGAAACGCCTCCTCGTAACCACCTTCTCTGACGACGCCGGTGATGCGCAGATTTTCATCGATCGCGATGTCAGCGCCGGGAAAGAGGAGCTGCAAATAGGGCCGGACGCGCTTTAGCACCGGCGATAGATAGCGCTCCTTGGCGTCATGCTCTGCGTCGCGCAGCGTCGATAGCAGCAAGGTGAGAACCGCGGCTTCATGCTCAAAACGGCCGCATTCTCCGTCGCAGAGTTCGTGCTCACGGTCCTTCTGCTCAATCGCCTCATCAAGCCCGGCGCCCTCAAGCGCCTCGATCCGCGATTTGAGACCCGCAATCCGGACATTGAGATTTTCCCGCTTTTGCCGGCGGTCCCGGATGGCCTTATCAAGCCGCTCAATACGGGCTTCGAGCTGCGGCAGCGTTTCGTCCGTGCGCTGCCCTTCAAGAGCGGAAACGGCCTGCTCCTGCGCGGTCACCGCCGCATGAGCCGTTTCTATATCAGCCTGAAGCTTGCTGTCGGGAGATGCCTTTTCTGCCTTGTGGAATTCTTCCTGGCGCTTTTTGAGCTGCGCCGCGGCATCGTCATGCCGGGTTTTCACGGTTGTCAATTCGGTCTTGAGACGCTCAAGCGTATCCCCCGGACCGGCAAGCTGCGCGCGCGCCGTATTGACATCATGCCTAGCCTGTTCGGCCTGCCTTTCGGCCGCGCTCAAGGCGACCTCCGCTTCCTGCGTCGATGGCAGCTCCTTCAAGCCGAGTTCGTCCTTGTCACGTGCAAGAACTTTGCGCAAACCTTCGATGTAATCGGCTAGCGGTATCGCGCCCGCTTCATAATCTTCGGTAGCCGGGGCGTGCAGGGCCGCTTCCTTGCGGGCGAGAGCAGCGTCCTGCAACAATGCTTGTCTTTTCTCATACTGATTTTCGGCGTCCTGGATGCTGGCCACGCCGGTAATATCCAGCGCCGCCTTGAGTTTCGCGTTCGCGTCGCGCTGCTGCGCAATAAGCTTGCCGCGGTCCTGGATGGCGGGATCGACAATGATTCTGCCGCGGCCGGGAATCGAGATACTGGTGGGTTCGACCGTCTGCACGGACAGGCGTTCTGCCGTCAGAGGCTGACCGTCGATTTCGATGCCCGCGAGCGAGTCCGGCTTCATGTCGAAGGTAATGGTGGTGGCGGCGGCGCTGAGCCGCACGCTTACCGTTTCCACTACCTTGGCGGCTGCGCGTACCCGTTCGATCGCCTTATCCGTCACAAGAATCGCGGCAGCAGCCTGCTGTGCTTCATGATGGCGCTTTTCAGCCTCCTTCGCCTTCGCCAGTTGATCCTGGAGCGTGCGAAGCCGCCCGTCGCGCTCGACCGCTGAGAGGATGCGGCGCTTCAATGTCGCCGCTGCATCGGCCTTCGTGACCGCTGCTTCTGCGGCACGCACACCCTCCTGCAAGGCGTCATACCGTTCGCGCGCGTCCTTTTCCTGCGCGCTCGTCTCGTCCAGGCGCTCGCGCGCCGCTTTCACCGCCCGCTCATCCGCTCCAATGTCCTCCCTGAGCTTGCTGCGGGCTGCCCGGGCCTGCTCGGCCTGCGCAAGATTACGCTGCTTGAGTTGCAGGTCGGCCGCGGCCGCCTGAATGCGGGCCTCCAGCGCCGCAAGCTGGCTGTGCCGCATGCGCGCGCCATCAAGTTCAACCTGATCCTCTTTGTCCCGTTCGGTGGATGACAGGCGTGAGAGGGTATCTTGCGTGTTTTCGAGATCATCGAGCGTGTGCGAAAGTTCTCCTCGGCGGGTGCGCAGGTTTTCAAGATCGGACTGGGATGTCTCGCGGCGATCCATCGCATCTTTGTAAGCTCCGCGCGGCCTACCGCTGCTCGTGACCAGCTCGCCAAGCTGCCTTTCGATGGCCTGGGGCAGCGCCCGTCCGCGCCGCCCGCCGAGCACTTCGCCCACTTCGGATTCGAGCGCACTGTGAAGGCTCGACCGCGCCGTGTCCGGCAGATCGAGCGCGCCGAAGGAGTGCCCCTGCTGGACCCAGAGAACGTTCCACATGCCGAGCGTTTCGGGCTTCGCACCAGTCTTTCCCGGCTCATCAAAGCCGAGAAGGCCGCGCAGCGCGTCTTCAGCCGCATCGCCTTCCAGCGTGCGCCCGTCGGGACAACACAGCCGTGCATATGGCTTCTTGATGAACCGCTTGGTGATCGTGTACAGGCCGTCGTCCATCTCGAAGGCCAATTCGACAACCGGTCCTGCCTGGTTCCGGTCGTTCTGCAACGCTGCGATTGGCTGGGCCTTCGAACTGTATTTTTCAAATAGCGCCGCGCGTAGCGCATCGAGCAAGGTCGATTTGCCCATTTCATTGGGGCCGACGACGACGTTCAGGCCGTCATCGATCCCGTCCAGCCGCATCGGGCTGGTGAATTTCTTGAACTGGTTTAGGGCCAGCGCTCGAAGCTTCATCGCTGCCCTGCCTGTAGCTTCATGTGCTCGACGTAAAGGCGCTGAAGCGCTTCGGCGGCAGTCACACGGTCCTTGTCGCTGCCTTCCTCGGCTTTGCGCTTCAGCGCTTCTGCTGCAGTGCGGACAAAGCCACCACGGTCGATTCGGTTCAGGTCCTCGGGCGTCGGGCGCGGGAATATGCACCGGTCGTCAACGCGCATAAAGCAGAGCGCAGGCGATACGCCATCGACGATCTGCTCTTCAAAATACTGTCTGTCTTCCAGGGACAGAGCGCCCTCGGCACTAAGATGGACCAGTGCACGGCCGAGGTCATCGGATACGCCGCGGAGCTTTTCGACGAGAAAGTCGATGTCGGCGCGGCTGTTGATCCGCTCGGAAAGGGTGAGCCAGTTGTAATGGCCTGTCGCCAATGGCGTGACTGTCGGCGGAGCGCCCTGCCCGTCGATTTCGACCAGCAGCGCCTGCCCACCCTCGATCACGTCGAAGGCATCTGTTTCGGGCGTGCCGCTGTACCAGCAACGGTCGTTGATCTTCTTCTGCCCGTGCCAGTCGCCGAGCGCGAGATAGGAGAGGCCCGCCTGAGCCGGACGGTCCGGCGCGATGAAATTAGGAACATCCCGGTCATCGGAGCCAAAGCCGCTGACGGTTCCATGGGCAAGCCCGATGCGCATGATTCCGCTGGGCAGCTCCACGTCGTCCATGTAGGCGGTCGGATCGCAAAGTGCGCGCCGATGAAACAGGGGCGCCGGCAGCAGCGCGAAGGATTCTTCGTCGTACATCGCCGGTTCAGCCGAGACGTGGATATGGACGTTTGCGGGCATCCCCTTGCGGACTAGCTGGTCCCACAGACCGTTGGGACGGTGCGGATCGTGATTGCCGGGTAGCAGGTGCCAGTGAACGGCGCTAAAAATTCTCATCCGCTCAAGAGGCTGGCTGAGGGAGCGCGGCGTGAGCGCTTCCATGTCGTAGACATCGCCAGCGACCAGCACGTGCCCGGCCCCGTGCTCGCGCGCCAGTTCGCCAATGCGTGTAACGGCCCGCAGACGGGCCTCCTGTAGCAGGCCCATCGTGGCGTTATCGACAAAACGGAAGACCTTCCCGATCTGCCAGTCCGAAGTATGGATGAGCCTGACACTCATTGGACCTCCCCTCTCCGCAACGCACCGTTGCCCGGCAGCAGCAGTACGCTTTCAAGTGCGGTGACCGCGCGCAAGCAAATCTCGCTAAAATGGGCCGGTAGCGTCACCGACTGGAATTTGTTCAAGAGCATAGCCGACAATATTCCGAACGTCGTCCGCTGCAATCGGTTCCAAGGTGGTTCACGCCGTCACTTCCGCGTGGCCGCGAGTTCCTTCTCGATAACGCCCTTCCTTGCCGGGTTGAGGCTGAATGGCCCTCTCCGTCTATTACCTCTCTCGGCGACCAGAACCAACTCACTATCGATGAGTTGTTCAAGGGCTTCGTCAAACGCATCGATCGCTTGGCAGTAGTGATTCCTAAGTGTATCGAAGCTCACTGCGTTTCCGCCCCACCTATCTGCGCGCTCCAATTTGTCGAGGATTCGGAGCCTCGCGCGCTCGCAAGGCGAGATCGGCGGCATGACGGTGACCGTGGGCGTCGTTGCATCCTGTTCATCCGCTAACCCGGGAGGACTCAGTCCGTAGAGCTGTTGCATCGTCTCTACGTACCCAGTGTCAATCTCGGGCCATGCCTCGGTGAGGTCGCTTAAGAGGCGAGCAGCTGCATCAAGGAATGCGGGCACATCCAATCCAAGTTGCCTTCCGGCATCAGAGGTCGGTATTCTCATTGTTCATTGCTCCTCTGATCTCTGCGGGAAGCTCCGAAAGCATGAAGGTCACGCGGCCACTGGTGCCAACTGGGAACGTAATGGTCGGCGGGTCCTTTCCGCCTTCAAATACAGAATCCAGGATCATGACGAGGTGCTCGGCTTGAACTTCGAAACGGGGTCGCCAGGCTTTAGTTTGAGGCGGCTCGAAGGCGCGCGCGAAGGACCAAACGAGCCGCGCCGCCAAGGTCTCGGGCGGATCTGACTTTCCGGCATCGAGACTCTCCTTTACCAGGTTCGGAATGCAGAGCGGCAGCGAGTAGCCCCCATCTGCTGTCCAAGCGAAAAAGTAAAGCTCCAGGAGCTCATCAGGAGTACGTGTGCTCGCTGCCTTCAGGGCACCAGGGAATTGCTTTTCCAGATCACCCTCTATCCTCTGGACCTCGCACCGGGCAGTCTCGCGAACTGGGAGGGGCCCTGCCGACTGCGCAATTCGGAGCCACTCCTGCCGAGTCTCCCACAGCTCCGCCACATGTGGGTTATCGTGCCTCGCTCGGTTGAGCATCTCGAAGGCCGCGCGGGCTTCGTTTCCGCCTGCCACCTCTTGCTGGAGTCCGATCAGTTCCGTCCAGAGACCATCCAAGTACTTCTGAAGTGACGCCCGACGCTCCTGCTGAAGCCGCCTCCGGTACTGACTTATCCGATCGCGACCTTCAGCTACCTTCCTACCCCAATCCTCAGCTTCCTTTCGCGCGTGCGCCGCATCCCGTAGTCTCTGCGCCTGTTCCTCGCGGGACCTGCTGTGGTCGGCCTCAGCCCGCTCGTTCTCCCGCTGTCGCTCCCGTAAACGCGCCTGCAGCTCCGCGATCTGCCTCTGAATCTCGTGCGCCTTCAACTGCAAATCTCGTAGCGTTCTCTCCTGCTCTGAAATTGCGGACTGTATTTCGCCTGCCTCGTGCTTCAACTTTCGCTCCCTAGCCTCGGCCGCACCTTGATTCCTGAGATGCTCTTCTACTTGATTCTCAGTTCCCTTCATGAGATCCAAGATTGGTCTTGTCTGCTCGCGTACGATGTCTTGAAGATTCACCGCGTTCCTCCACGATCGAGTTCCGGCCAGGTTCCGTAGACTGCCTGCTCGAGGCCCTCGCAGGCCATCACCGTCACGTCATCTGTCGTCTGGCGGAGGAGGTCTGCACTCCGCGGCGGCAGGAAAAGACGAACAGGTTTCGGAATCTCCCCCGCTTCAATTGCCTCCCACAGGTCGGTGATGATCGATTCTGGCACCTCGCGAACCTTGCGAAGCAAATCAATCTCGCCGATGTAGATGTGATGACTCGGTACATCTTTCTGTAGATACGACGCAATGAGAGCAATGGACAACGGGAGCCCCAGGATTCCCCGGTAAATGCGTTCTCCTGGAAGCCGGCAGTGAATCGAGTAGTCCAGATCGCCAATGTCCATATCTGGAATCTGACTGATGCAGTTAGCAAGCTGTTCTATCTCCTTCCTCGGTAACCCTGGGGCAGTGATTCGACCCCGCGTCCCATAACTCGGTAACGACACTGCGGCCTGAACCTCCGGGATCGCGGAATCTCTGCCCAGGTATGACCGGGCCACCGTGCTCACGGCGTCGCTGTGTGGGGCCACCGCAAGAGCCGTGGTGATTGGGTCCATTTGCAAAGGCACCGGCTTCAGCACAGCTGGGCCAAAGCGGTTCTTGGGAACGAACATCGGGCGGTAGGCCATCGCCTTCCGCATGACAACCACGCAGTCTACGTTGTGTTCTAGGTCCTTGGGTCCGGCAATATCTCCCCGCTTCGTAACGTGTGCAACAAGAATGACCGTGATTCCCGCAGACTTGCACTGTCGGGCAAATTCATAGAGTTGCCGATACTTCTTTGAGGCCGTCGCTGGTAGGCCGTGTCCCTGGATCGAGTCGATAATGATGCATGTGGTGCCGTGGTGCTTGCCTGACGGGCTCATGATCTGATGCATGAGGAAGCTCGGCAGAGTTTCGATGTCGTAGACACCCTCCTCAGGTTCCACGCGCGAGAGGGCCGCATCGGTACCAGTGCTAGGCCATCCAGTCGTTATCAAGCGGGCACGCTGCGCGAGTTCCTCGCGGGATTGCTCGGTGAGGACGTAAAGCACTCTGTGTCCTTGACGACCGAGATCGAGCGCAAGCTGGATCGCTAGCCCTACTTTCGCAATCGAGGTGACCGAAAGGGATGATTTCGTGGGTTTT
>JAJYMR010000180.1 GCA_021786815.1 Deltaproteobacteria bacterium | reverse complement strand
CTGAATCAGCCGCCGCGCGTTTCGCGCCTCATGGTAAACGAGTGCGAGGTACTCTGCGTAAAGTGGAAGTGCCTGTTCCGGTTCCATCATTGAAACTTTGACAAATCGGAGCGCACAGCCCAACCCCAGCGCAGCAGGTCGGAAATCCGCCCCCTCAAGCCGCTCCCCCGGTCATTCTGAGCGAAGTCCGCGAAGCGACGAATCTCATTCCACCGGCCTTTGGATGGCATGAGATCCTTCGCTTCGCTCAGGATGACAGAGGATGGACCCAGGCGTGGGAGAATACAATGGGTAGACCGGGCAACGAGCTTCCGCTCGAGCGGGTCTCATATACGAGCCGACCTTTTTCACGATGGAAGACGCCGGCGCGCGATTATTCAAGGCATTTTGAAAGGATGCCGAAGGCGTCGTCGAGTTCGTCTTCCGTGAGGCATCCGGCCGGCAGGAAGAGCCGGATGCACGCCGGTTCATGGCCGCCGTAGTAAAGCGCGAGTCCCGCATCGAAGCATCGCCGGATAAACGCCCGCGTCTTCTCCAATGAGCCGTCGCCCATCCGGAACGCGAGCATCGCGCCGATTCCGTCCACGTGCGAGATTTTGCCCGGATGTTCCCGCGAAAGGCGCTCGATATGATTACGCGCGAGCCGTTCGAGGCGTTTTATCCGTCCGTCCGGGCCGAAATATCCCTCGCCGGCCAGTTTCTCGATAATCCGCCTTCCGACCGCCATCGCGACCGTCACACCCGAGAACGTGCCCGAGATGAGGCCCGGGTCGGGCGTGAAGTCCTTTCTATAAAGGATCGCGCTTCCCTGCAGGACCTTCGCGACCGTTATGACGTCGATATAGTCGGCGAGATTGAGGAGATCAGTCGCAAAAAGCTCTCCGGTGCGCGCGAAGGTCTGTATCTCGTCAGCCCACACAACGATTCCCGCGCGGCGGCATTCCTCGAACATCGGCGCGAAGAACTCGCGCGGCGCGGTGACGAAACCGGCCTCGCCCTGCACAAGCTCGACGATGAGCGTCGCGACGCGGTCGCCGCTTCGGCGGATTACGTCGCGAAGTGCGGCCAGCGATTTCGCCGACGAGTCGGGATCGCTTCGGTCGTAAAACGGCACGTATTCGACGGGAAAGGTTGCGGGCTGCCCAAGCCTGTAATCGGGACGGTCGGTTATTTCGGCCATCGCCGTCGTTCGCCCGTGGAAGCAATGGCGAAACGCAATCACGCCGGGGCGTCCGTCGCGCTTCTGGCGGATGAGCTTGAGCGCGTTCTCGTTGGCGTCCGCGCCCGAGAGCGAAAGCCAGCATCGCTCCATCCCGCGCGGCGCGTGTTCGAGCAGCGTCTTCATCAACGCGTGGTACTCGCGGTTGAAGAGCAGGTTTCCCTGTGTCACGAGGTCCGACGCGGCGGCGCGAATCGCCGTCTCGACCAGATCCAGGTTTCCATGGCCGAAGAAATGGACGCCGATGCCGAGCGCGAAGTCCAGGACCCACCTGCCGTCCGCCATCATCGCGCGCGCTCCGCAGCCGAGTCCCGAGCCAAGGTAGGGATAGAAGGCCGGACGTCCGCGCAGGCGGGCCAGTTCCGCAAGCTCGGCCCGCATCCCGACCGTATCGAGCGGGGCGCGCCCGTTGGATTCGGCCTCGGTTATCGCTTCCATCATGAGGCGAAGACCGCGTTCGAACTTTTCTCCGAAGTCCATGGCTCTTATGGGCGAAGAAGCGCGCGCCCGCCGCTGGCGCCGATTGCCGGCGCCCCGCGCAGGCGCGGAAACGGACGCGCCATTCCCTGTCGCAGGCCCTCGCCGAAGGTCGTGAGGCTTGCGTCAGGGATGGCGGTTTCGATTTTCACCTGAGGGTGCGGACCGAGAAACCGCGGTCATTCGAGCACAACAATGACCGCTTGCCGTCGAGCGACGTTTCGAGCACGACCTCACGTCCCCAGAGCCGCTGCAGGTAGGACATGGTTTTTTCAGCGTACTCCAGATGCAGGTCGCGGCCGTCGTGCTGATGCTTGAGATACAGGGTGCGGCTCTGGCCGAAATCCGCGTCCTCGACCTTGATGATCGGCATGGAGTTGGCGCCGACGCTCTTGATGAGGGTTTCCTTGACTTTGCGCCATCCGTCCTCGTCCGAGACCTTGCTCACGACGTATTCGTCGCCGCGCTGCTCGTACTCGAACAGATCCATCTCGCGCATCAGTTCCTCGGTCAGATAGCGGCGGATGAAGGACGCGTCGCGTTCGACCTCGCGCACCTCGAAAATCTTTTCCTCACCCGACTTGTTGGGCGGACCGTCGCGCTCGATCTCCTCGCGCGTCGGATTGGTCCATCGCCGATGGATGTCCTGCCAGAGCTTGAAGCCGAGATGGTAGGGGTTTATCTGCCCCGGGATCGGGCGGACGACCTGGTTGTGGCGGACGATGAATTCGAGATGGAGTCCCTGGTCGAGGTCGAGCGATTCGAGGATCCGATGGTGCCAGTAGCTGGCCCATCCCTCGTTCATGATCTTGGTCTCCATCATCGGCAGGAAGTACTTGGCTTCCTCGTCCACGATGGTCAGGAGATCCTTTTCCCACTCGGCGAGATAGGGGTTGTGGTCGCGGATGAAGAGCAGGACGTCCTCGTCGGGTTCGAGCGGAACCTTGTGAAGATCGGGTTCCTTGTACTCGGGCCGGGCGTGAATCTTCTTGAACGGGTCCTCGGGCGGACGCGCCGCCTCGACCGCGCGATCGATTTGCTCCTTGCGGTCGATTTTACGGATCGCGAGGTTTCGCCGGCACTGCCATTCGAGCGCGTGCGCGGCGTCCAGGACGCGTTCGATCTTCTCGAGCCCGATCGATGGGTCCTCGATATAACGGCGCACGCGCATCGCATGGGCCTTGAAGGTCTCGATCGTGAGTCCCGCGCGCGTGGTCCGGTAGGTGAAGTTGTTTTTGAAGAAGTCGTTGTGCCCGTAAACGTGCGCGATCGTCAGGACCTGCAGCAGCAGCGTATTGTCGCGCATCAGGTAGGCGATCGCGGGATTCGAGTTGATCACCATCTCGTAGGGAAGCCCGCTTACGCCGTGATCGTAAAGCGTCTTCAGCTTCTCGTACGACTTTCCGTACGACCAGTGCGGATAATGCGACGGCATCCCCGAGTACGCCATGTACCCGAGCATCTGGGAGTGGTCGCAGATCTCGAACTCCTGCGGGAAGCAGTCAAGGCCGAACTCCTTGGCCTTTTCCCGAATCCGCTTGTCCCACTCGACGAGGTCTTTGATCTCGTACTTCGGCATCCGACGTTTCCCTGTGTATCCCTCAGTTCTCCGGGCGTCCCTCGCTTACTCCTGCACGCGCTCCTTGGCCAGGAACGCCTTGAACGACGGCCAGATGTCCTCCTTGCGCTCGATAAGCACAGTATGAAAGTTCGGGCTCTGGATTCGCCTGAACACGTTCAGCATCGAGGATTCGTAGTAGCGCGACCCGAGCGGCTTGATTTCGCCGTATCCGAACAGGTTGCAGAGCTTGGCAAGCTCCTCGGCCGCCTTGAGCGCCGCGGGATTGTCGGATTCGAAGTTGTCGCCGTCCGAGCAATGGAACGCATAGACGTTCCAGAGCGAGGGATGGTAGCGCTCGGCGATTATTTCGAGCGCCTTCTGATAGCCCGACGAGATGAAGGTGCCGCCCGACTCGCCTTTGTGGAAGAACTCTTCCTCGGTCACCTCGCGCGCTTCGGTGTGATGCGCGATGAAGACGATCTCGACGTTGCGGTAGCGGGTGGAGACGAACTGGTAGAGCAGGAAGAAGAAGCTTCGCGCCAGGTACTTCTTCATCGTGTCCATCGAGCCCGACGTGTCCATAACGCAGATGACGACGGCGTTGGACTCCTCGCGCGTGTCGATCTCGATATGCTTGTAGCGAAGGTCGTCCTTGTGGAACGGAAAACGGCGCTCGTCGGCGACGTTGCCTTCGAGCGCTGCCGCTTCGGCCATCTGCCTTGGGCCCCGTCCACTCGCGAGCATCCTCATCACCCGCTGCTTGGCGGTGCGCCGCTTGTCCAGGCGCACGCGGATTCCCACGTGCCGGTAGCCTTTACGCCTGCTGGAGCGCTCTGAGATGACCTCGCGCAGTGCGCGGCGCTCGAGGTTTGGCAGCTCGAGGTCCTCGAACATGATTTCGATCAATTCCTCGAGCGTGACTTCGGTTTCGTAGTAGTCAACGCCGGGGCGGTCGCCGGCCATGTCATCGCCCTTGCCGGGCTGCTGTCCCGCCTTGCCTACGACCTGGCCTTCCTGGGTCTCGCCTTCGCCCTGGCCCGCGCCCGCGGCATTGTCGCCAAAGACGAAGCGGTACTCCTTGATTCCGCGCAGGGGGACCTTGATTACGCGATCGCGGTCCTTGCCGATAATGGACTCCTCGGCGATGATGTCCGCGATATTTTCGCGGATGGACTCGCGGACCTTCTGGCGATGGCGCAGGCGGTCGCCCGCGGAGCGGTCGGAGCGCTCGGCGTCGGAGGGTCGATATTCGCGGAAGATTGTATCCACAGTCGTCTAAGCCTTGTCCCCGTGCGGGATGGTGCGCCCGTTCCTTGAGGGGAGCGGACCCAGGTTCAGGTCATCCACACTTCTGGAACGTTGCGCCGCCTCTGCGACCTGCACAATTATAGCGCGCCGCGCGCCGCCATGCGCGCGCCCGGCAGGGAGGCGAGAATGAAGCCTGCCTGGGCCGTTAGGTCTTTGGATTGCGCTCGACCCTGCAGCGGTCGTTCGTCGATGATTCTCGCTCGGCCGCCATCCCTTGGATCTCGCCGACCTTCTGTCATTCTGAGCGAAGCGAAGAATCTCATTCCACTGATTACCGCCCGTCGCGCGGATACCAGTCGACGCTCAGGTCCTTCCATTCGGGGTTAGAGGTCCTAACCAAAGCGAGCTTTTTCGACCGGACCCATCCCTTGATCTGCTTTTCGCGGATGATCGCGGCCTCGATGTCGTCGGTCTGCTCGAAATAAACCAGTCGGCTGAGCTTGTACCTGGACGTGAAACCGGAGGCGAGCCCATGCTTGTGCTCGTAAACGCGCCTCTGAAGGTCGTTGGTCACGCCGGTGTACAAAGTGCCGGACAGGTTGGTCATGACATAGACGTAGTAGGTTCGGTCCCTTGGTCTGCCTCGCCCGGCCATCGTGGCATGAGATTCTTCGCTTCGCTCAGAATGACAACGAGACCCTGCCCCTTTATCTAACGGATCTATCCGGCGCGACGAGGATGCGCTTCCCCTTACCGTCGAGCGTCAGCATGCAGTCAGCCGCGAAAAGTCGGAGGCGCTCCCACTCATCCAGACCTGCGGCCATGTCAAGCTTCAGATGCAGGTTACTCCCGAGGAATTGCACATTACGCGCGTCTGGCACCGTCTCCACAGCCGCCGCGAGTCTGCTGTTGCTGTAAATGTGCGGTAGAACCCCGAGCGAACACGGATCCTTCAGTGCCTGAAGCACGTCACAGGGGCGCCCATCTTCACATTCCAAGCCCTCGAAGGGTCGACCGCGAAGAATTGTCCTGACGGTTTCGACCGCCGAGGGGAGCCCTCGAATCGGTCCCTCCGGGTCGATCAGCTTTCTGAAATTTCCCTCCAATTCGTTGGCTTCCACCACCGCCTCCGTCGCCTCAATCCTTCCACAGATTGTTGGCTGCGTATTTCAGCACCACGTCCACGCACGACTCGCAGTAGCCGTTCTCGAGCAGGTTCTGCACCATCGCGCCGTACTTGTCGGTCTGCTCGGCGTCGCGAGTCCGCGCCTTGGTAATGATGCGCGAGATGTCGCGCACCGAGGTCATCAGCTTCTTCTCGATCGCTTCCTTGAGCGGCTCGTAGCTGCGATAGCTCACGCGCTCGCCGCGGCGCGACGACGCCCATAGGTAGGCGATCACTTCCTGGCGGAAGCCGTCGGCGGCCGAGCCGATAATCGCTATCTGCTCCTCGATCGACTTGAGGAAGCCCTCGTCTGGCGCAAGCTCCTCCTTGGTGTTGCGGTCGCGGACCTTGGTCTTGTTGACGTAGGCCTCGGCGTGGTCAAGGTAGTTCTGGAACAGTGCTTCGGCCTGCTCCTGGTAAGAGTAAACGAAGGCGCGCGTGATCTCCTTCTCCAGCAGTTCGAGATACTCCTTGTGAAGCGTGTCCTGGAGGAATTCGAGGTACTGCTTCTTGGTGTCCTCCGGAAGCTCGGCTTCCTTGGTCATCTGGATGAGCGCCTCGCGGACATTGATCGGGTTGATGCAGTTGCCGCTGACATTGTCCGACAGCGCATTGTCGAGCGCCTTCATGATGAAGCGGGTCGAGATGCCCGACATGCCCTCGCGCTTTGTGTCGTCCTTGAGTTCGGCCACGTCGATCTTCTTGGTGCGTCCCTTCTCGACGACCTCCTCGCCGTTGTACAGGCGAAGCTTGGTCATCAGGTCGCACTTGGAGGTCGGCTCGAGCCGCGACAGGATCGCGAACATCGAGGCCAGTTCCAGCGTGTGCGGCGCAACGTGCGCGCGGAAGTCCGAGTTGCGGATGATCTTCTGGTAGATCTTCACTTCCTCGGAAAGCCGCAGGTTGTACGGCACCTTGACCACGACGATACGGTCGAGGATGGCCTCGTTGGTGTGGTCGGCCTTGAACTTCTGCCATTCAGCCTCGTTGGAATGGGCGACGATACAGGTATCGACGTAAACCATCCCGTGACGACCCGGGGCCGGAATGACTTTTTCCTGCGTTGCGGTGATCATCGCGTGCAGGTACTCGGTCTCGTTCTTGAACACCTCGATGAACTCGACCATCCCGCGGTTGCCCACGTTGAGCGCACCGTTGAGCTCGAGCACGCGCGGGTCGCCCTCGGAATATTGGTCGAGCTTGGAGATGTCCTCCGAGCCGATCAGCACCGAAGTGTCCTGGTTGTTCGGATCGACCGGCGGGACCACGCCGATTCCGAGCCGGTTTCGCTTGGAGAAGTTGCGCGTGGTGACCGGGAACTCCTCGTAGCGCTGGCCGAACTCCTCCTTGAGCCGGTAGCGGCATACGGGGCAGAGATCGCCCTCGATATGCACGCCGAGCATCTTCTCGAACTCGCGACGCAGATGGCGCGGGATCAGATGAAGCGGCTCCTCGTGCATCGGGCAGCCGTCGATACAGTAGGCCGGAATAAGCTGTTCGAGCCCGCGCTGGAGCCGCTCGACGAGCGAACTCTTACCGGAGCCGACCGGACCCATCAGGTAAAGCACCTGGCGGCTTTCCTCGCCCTTGAGCGACGCGGAATGGAAGTAGCGCACGATCTGGGAGATCGTCCGCTCTATCCCGAAGAACTCGTCGGCGAAGAAGTTGAACACCTTCACCGGTTCGTCCTTGTAAAGACGCTTGGTGCGGGGATCGTCGGTGTCCTGGATGTTGCGCACACCGATCGAAATGACCATGTCGTAAATCCGCGCGTGCGCCAGCTTGGAAACCGTGGGGTCCTTCTTGACCATTTCCAGGTACTCGAGCAAGGTCCCACGCCATTGCCTGGCCTCACGGGCAGCACGGTCTTCCTTGATTACGCGCTCAAAACTGTTCAGTTCGTCCGCCATCCGCGACTCCTTAGGGTTGGGGCGTTCCCGAGATTTGGAAGAGCGATGTGAGCTTTTTGAAGGAGAGGACAAGGCAAGTCGGGTTGTGCTCTCATCAAGCGCATCCCAACGTTCAGTATAACGAAGCCTACAACCCGCAACAAGCTAGCTGGTTCAGGGTATGAAAATTAGGGACTCCCCCACATTCATTATTTATTTGACGTGAAATTCGCCCTGTTGATTCACGTATGCTTCGCCTCGTCCTGAGTGCATACGCATCCGACCGCAAGACTCTCGCGCAGGACGAGCTTGCCGCGGTCGTTCGCCACCTTTGCCGTGAACACCTGCTCGTCATGGGCGAACGACAGCCACCATCCTTCCCTGACCGCTCGCTCCAGGTACGCGGCCTTCTGCTCCATCGTGCGTAACGCGTCGAGGTCGTAGGCCTGGTTCCACGGCCCGCGCATGTGCGAACGGGTCGGCACGATATCGGCCAAATGGACGAAGCAGTGCCCGCCGTCGCGGACCATCGCCACCTGATGGTCGAACGTATGGCCGCCGGTTACCGCCGCAGTTACTCCCGTGACCACCTCGACGTCGCCCTCGACCGCCTCGAATGAGCCGTCCACCGTCCCGAGGATCTCCTGCATATGGCGGTACGCGGCGTGCAACCGCTCGTTACGGGGATTGCGCGCGGTCTCGAGCTCGCCGCGTTGCACGAACAAGCGGGCCCGCGGGAACGCCGGCTCGAACTTGCCGGACTCGCGCCGGCGCACCAGCCCTCCACAGTGATCGAAATGAAGGTGCGACAGGATCACGTGGGTTATGTCGCCGGGCTCCATCCCGAGCGCGCGCAGATGGTCGGGCAGCCATCCCTCGCCGTGGTCGAAGATTTTGCGCTCGACGGCGCTCAGGCGGTTGCCGATCCCCGTGTCAACCAGGATCGCGTCGCGGCCCTTGAGGATCAGGGGGCAGGTCAGGTTGAGCCTGATACGGTTGAGTTCATCGGGCGGATGCTCGCGCTTCCAAAGCTCGCGCGGCACCACGCCGAACATGCATCCGCCGTCGTTACGCCAAAGGCCGTCGGTCAGGAATGCGATCGTAAACGAGCCGATACGTATTTTCGGAGGTTCTTCCACTATGGTTCGTGTCCGCGCCGTCGGGTTTGCTCCGATACAGCAAAAGCCGCGCGGCATTTCGCGCGTGCGGGCTAGCTACCAGCCAACCATAACCCAAGGCCCAGCGCCACGCTTCCCATCGCAACGATAAGAGCGAACAGCGCAACGATCCGGCCCGCCGCTCGGCCGGCAGCGGCCGCGTCGGCCGAACGCAGCACTCGTTCGGCGCGAAACGACGACGCAAGCGCGAGCGCCATCGCGGCGAGGATCAGGATCTTGACGGTCAGAATCGAACGGAAAGCCCCTGAGAACCGGAAGTGTTTGGCCCAGCCTGCCAGTATCACGTTGACGATCCCGCTCGTCACCAGCACCGCGACGGCTCCGAGTTCAACGCGATTTATCCGCGGCGCAACCCTTCGCGCGAAGGCGATGCCCTCGTCGCTCGAGGCTCCGGTTGCGATCGCCGCGATTACGAACGCGGCCGAGGCGCCGACCCAGACTATCCCGCTGAGCGCGTGGATCCAGAGGATCGTGGCCCTTAACGCCAGTTGGTTCATCGCTTGGAGAGATTAGCCGGTTCAGGCTTTTTGGTGCGAACGGACACAAGCGCATGATACGGGCGGGTCCATTGGGCATCAAAATTCGGCGGACAAGCTCGGCTTTTCACCTTTCCACGATGGCACGATCCTCGCTCTCACGTGATGCCGGATGGCCTGGAAGACGATCGAGAAACCGCGGCAGGGATGGGCGGTTGTTCCCAACCTGCTCGACTATGACAAGGCCAGAGTGGGGTTCTCCTGGGAGGCGGCTCGGCGCGAACTCGACGGCCTTCCCAGGGGTCGTGGGCTGAATATTGCCTATGAGGCCGTTGATCGTCACGCGACCGGACCGCGCGGCAATGAGCTTGCTCTGCGATGGCTCGGCAAACGGGGAGAGGTCCGCGACTTCACCTACGCGGACCTGCGTTCGCTGACCAATCGCTTCGCCAATGTGTTGAAAGGCCTCGGGATCGAAAAGGGCGAGCGGGTATTTTGCCTCTCCGGCCGTATCCCCGAGCTGTACGTCGGCGCTCTCGGGACCCTTAAGGCCGGGAGCGTCTTCTGTCCGTTGTTTTCGGCCTTCGGACCCGAGCCGATCCATCAGCGTATCAGTATCGGCGACGGCCGGGTGCTGATCACGACAACCACCCTGTACAAGCGCAAGGTCGCCGGTATTCGCGCTTCGCTGCCGG